>JAHWKK010000006.1 GCA_019347945.1 Acidobacteriota bacterium
CCAACCCCCAAGGCACCCCACCCCCGCCTTCTCCCCTCTCCGTGGGGTGCCAGGGGCACCCGCGCCCCCCGGCTTCTCGGGCGCCGGCCCAATCGCGGGGGGGGGGGGGGGGTACTCACTTTGAAACTAACCCCGGGGGTCCGGGCCGACCCCCGTTGGTCGGGTTTGTAATGTCCTTTTCCCCCCCCCGACCCCGCCCCCTTCAATGGGGCGGCGATCGGCTCGCCGCCCCACGTTTGAATGAACCGAGATCCAGGTCAGGAATCCCCTCTGCGTTGCCGGTCACCGTGGCGCTTCGCTCGCTTCTCCGCGAGCGCGTCCCACTTCTCCTGCTGCTCGGGTGTCAGCACCGCCCGGAGGCCGGTCTTCAACGACGCGCGCATCGTTTCGAGCTGTGAGCGGAGAGCCTTGTTGTCGATTTGCAGCTGGCCGATTGCTTCGGCGTCTGCTGAATCCGATTCCAGTTCCGCCTTCAACGCCTCGCGATTCGCCTTCATCGCTTCGTGGATGGGCTCAGCCGACGCGCTGAACGCTTCGTGAAGCCTCGTCCAGGCGGCCTGCTGATCGGCGGTGAGGTCGAGTGCCCTCGTCATCCGCTCCACCATGCGGGTTTTCGTTTCACCCCTGGTCCTGCCATGCCGCCCTTCCCCGTGGCCTGCGATCGCGACGCTCGAGAACGCCATGACGATGACTGCTGCTGCTACGGTGAGTCTCCGATTGCTCATCTGTACCTCCACGTCTGGTTGTTTGAAATGCCGGAAACGACGCTCGTTTCTGATGAATGGACGCGTTCCGGCTCCAGACGTTTACGCGATGCCGGGCTGTTTCAGTTTCCTGACTTCAGCATCCGCACCACATCCTTCATCAGGTGCGCGCGGTTCCGGTCGAGAACGAGGATGCCGTCATCCGTCTCGATGACGACCACCCGATCTACGCCGGCTACGACGATCGGTTTCGTCGAAGAACGCTTCACGATAGTGTCGATCGACTCGACCAGATGCGCATCCTCGTCGGATTCGATCAGCTCGGCGAGCGCATCCCACGACCCGAGATCCGACCAGCCCGCGCTGACCGATACCGCTGCGACCTGGGAAGCCTGCTCCATCAGCGCGTAATCGATCGAAATGTCCGGCATCTCGAGATAGCGTTCGATCGGAGCGCCCGAGGCCAGTGCAGCCGCGATCCCGGCGATCCGGGGAGCTGCCGCTTCGAGCTCGCGCCTGAACGAGTCGTACCGCCAGACGAAGATTCCGGCGTTCCAGCGATACGAGCCGGATTCGACCAGCCGGGCCGCGGTCTCCGCATCGGGTTTCTCCACGAACCGGACGACCTCCCTGGCCTCGTCTCCGATCCGGCTTCCGAGCTCGAGATAGCCGTACTCGGTGCTCGGAGCGGTCGGCTCGACGGCGAGCGTGACCAGACTCGAGCTCGATTCCGCCAGATCGAAGGCAGTCGAAAGGGCGTCGCTGAAGGCATCCTCCCCGGCCACGAAATGATCCGAGGGGAAGACTCCGGTGATGTGGTTCTCGCCAAGCTCGGCTCTGAGCATCTCGGCGGCGTATGCGATCGCGGGAGCGGTATTTCTGCGGGCGGGCTCGGTCACAACCAGGGAAGGGTCGAGGCCGAGATCTTCAATCACCCGTGGTGCGTAGCGTTCGGACGTGGCAATTCGGATCAGCGAAGGATCGACGACCCTGGCGATCCTCTCCCAGGTCATCCGGAGGAGCGATCTTCCATCGCCCAGTGTCAGAAACTGTTTCGGTCTCTCGTCGGTGCTCAGCGGCCACAGACGCGTCCCGCCGCCTCCGGCGAGAATGATTGCGGCGCGCTTCAGGACGCCTCCGTTTCCGGTTTGACGCCGATCACGACGAGACTCAGACCCTCCGGAGGATCATCCGGTTCGAGTCTGCGAAGGATGGGAACGGCTGCATCGAACATCTTCGACTGGGCGAGAGGAAGGGTCCGGGCACCGGAGTTCATCCGCCAGCCGATTCGTCCGGTAACGTTGTGGTAGGCGGCGTTCTCGATCTCGAAGCCCGCTTCCTGCATCATCTCGATCAGCGCGCCCTTTTCGTACCGCCGGCGGTGACCGACGGACTCGTCGAGACGCCCGAAGAGCGACGGGTCCGCCGGGACGTAGACGACGAGCTTCCCTCCAGGCTCGAGAAGATCGAACGCGTTCCGCAGAAGGGCGGCATCGTCCTCGTGATGCTCGAGCACGTTGACCGCGAGCACGGTGTCGAGCCGGAGCTCGCGCAAGGCTGCCGCATTGTCCGGGGCGGAGAGATCGAGGCGGCGAACCATGATCCCCGGGCTGCGCCTGAATCGATTCATCAGCCGGTCCACGTACCCAGTCTCCCGATCGGTTGCAACGACGAGCTCACGGCCGTAGAGCAGCTGCGTGAGACTTCCGGTTCCGGCGCCGAGCTCGAGCACTCTCTGTCCGACGTAAGGGGAGATTCGATCCCAGATCCACCGGGTATAGCGTCTCAACCCTTCCAGCCGCCGCACCGATACGTAAGTCCGCGGCTCGCTGTCCGGGTCGACGAAGAGACCGTACTTCAGGATCGACCACAGCGCGCTGACCCCATCCTTCCAGTTGATCTTCTTTCCTTCCCAGTAGTCGCGTCCGTGGTAGGAGATCGGTACCTCGTAAATGCGGTATCCCCGGCGCGCAAGCTTCGCCGTGACCTCCGGCTCGAACCCGAACCGGTCCGAGCGGAGGTGGATCGACTGGATGACCTCGCGTCGGAAGACCTTGTAGCAGGTTTCCATGTCGGTGAGCGTGAGGTTCGTCGTCACGTTCGACAGGGCCGTGAGTAGCTTGTTCCCGAGCGTGTGCCAGTAGAGCATCACGCGCCTCGGATACCCCTCGAATCTCGAACCGTAAACGACGTCCGCGTGGCCATCGAGGATCGGTTTGATCAGTTTCGGATACTCCTCCGGGTCGTATTCGAGATCGGCGTCCTGGATGACGATGAGCTGCCCCTTCGCCACAGCGATGCCGCGGCGAATGGCCGCACCCTTTCCTCGGTTCGACTCCTGCCGGATGTGCTGCAGCTCCGGCCACTTCGCAGCAAGATCCGCAACGACGTCCAACGAGCCGTCGGTGGAGCAATCATCGATCGCAATGATCTCCTTGTCGATATCGACTGCCCGGACACGGCGAAGAAGCTCGGCCACGGTGGCCCGCTCGTTGTACACGGGAACGATCACCGTGAGCATGGGTCCCGATGGATCGCTCACGCGGCGTATTCTACAGAGGCTTCGGGGGATGAGGCCGAAACCGCGAGCGCTCCTGCTTCTGTTACGATCCCGCACGATGAAGAGCTCACTGGTCCTCCTCTCGATTCTGCTCACCGGGTGCACCTCAATGAAAACAGAAGACATCGATCGCCGGATCGACCGTATTCTCGACGAAAGCGCGGCCGAACGGGTCGGCATCTCCTTCTACGATTTTCGCGACGGTACCGTCTGGGAGCACAATGCCGACGAGCTCTTTCACGCGGCGAGCACGATGAAAGTGCCCGTCATGATGGGCATCTTCAGGGCGGCCGAGCAGGGGGAGCTGTCCCTCGATCAGATGATCCCCGTGCACAACGAGTTCATCAGCATCTACGACGGTTCCACGTTCGCGAGCGGAGCGGACGAGGACTCCGATATCGAGCTCTACGATCACATCGGCTCGACGATGTCGGTTGAAGAGCTGACGAGACGGATGATCGTCCGAAGCTCGAACCTCGCGACCAATATCCTGATCCAACGGATCGGTGCCGAGCGCGTCACCTCGATGATTCGCGAGGCCGGTGGCCACCGGATGGAAGTACTTCGCGGAGTTCAGGATCTCGCAGCATATGAAGCGGGCATGAACAACACCGCTACGGCCCATGATCTGATGGTCGTCCTTCGAAAGATCGCGGAGAGCGCTGAGGCCCAGAGCGACGGGCCGGCCGACCGGATGGTTCGGATCCTCGAAGCGCAGGAATTCAACGAGGGGATCCCGGCGGGATTGCCGGAAGGAACCAGGGTTGCGCACAAGACCGGCTCGATCACCGAGATCTATCACGACGCCGCCATCGTCTATCCGGAGGGGGAACGCCCCTGGATACTGGTCGTCCTGACCGGCGGAACCTCAGATGCGGAGGCCTCGAAGACTGTTCGCGAGATCGCGACGGCATTCCACCAGTGGCGGAAGCGTTGAGGTGAATGCTGCCCGGCCCGCCCGTTGCCACGGAATCCAAAACGATTCGCTCCGGAGGTTGAATGTTATGGTGAAATGGCCCGCATGAATACGCGTCCCGTCGGACGAGTCCTCATCGTCCTTTTCACACTCTTTCCGATGATCCTCCAGGCGCAGGAGATGCCTCCTACGCCCGTCCGCGTCACGCCTGCGCAGCAGCATTCGCTGAAGCGAACGATCGAGCTGAGCGGCGTGGTCGAGAGCCGGGGCAGCAGCGTGCTGGCCAGCGAGATCGGGGGGATCGTCGAGGAGCTTTTCGCACGAGAAGGGGAGCAGGTGCGGGCGGGAACACCCATCGTCAGGCTCCGGAGCGAGGATCTGCGGCTTCGACTCGAATCCGCCCGGGCAGAGTTCGAGGAAGCGCGTGCGCGACTCGATCTCGCCGAAACGAGTTACGAGCGGATGAAGGGACTTTTCGACGATCAGGTGGCGAGCCGCCAGCAGCTCGACAACGCAACTAGTGAGCGGGCGGCCTGGGCCGGCCGGGTCGCCAGGACCGAGGCCGAGGTCAAGCGCCTGGAACGCGATCTGGCGAGGACCGTCGTCAGGGCGCCATTCACGGCGGTGGTGATCGAGGAACGGGTAGGGGTCGGCGAGTTCGTCAACGCCGGCGGACCTGTCGCGGAGGTCATCGACGTCACCAACCTCGACGTGACCGTCGAGGTTCCCGAACGGTACTTCGCGGAGATCTCGCGGGGGAGCGCCGCGCGCGTCGAGATTCCGTCGCTCGGACGTTTCGAGACGGGGGGCTCGGTGCGTGCGATCATTCCGCGAACGACATCCAATGCACGGACGTTCCCGGTCAAGGTGGCCATCAGCGGTGGCAGGATCGGGATCGGCATGCTCGCAACCGTCCACATCTCACTCGGTCAGCCGAAACCCTCGGTCATCGTTCCGAAGGACGCGATCGTCCGTCAGGGAAACGCTCAGACCATCTTCGTCGTCGACGACGACAACACCGTCAGACGTGTCCCCGTCACTACATCGGAGTCTACCGGGTCGTGGATCGCGGTCGACGGGGACGTCGTTCCGGGCGATCCGGTGATCACGCGAGGCAATGAACGAATAAGGCCCGGCCAGAAGGTCACGCCGGCGATTCTCGAGTACCCAGCGCCATGAATCCGATCCAGGCAGCAATCCGCTATCCCGTCACGACCTCCGTCGTGATGATTCTCCTCGTTCTTTTCGGCGTGATTTCGCTGACCCGCATCCCTGTTCAGATGACGCCGACGGTCGAGGAGCCGCAGATCAGCGTGTCGACGTTCTGGCCGGGAGCCAGTCCGAACGAGATCGAGCGTGAGATCATCGATGAGCAGGAAGATCAGCTCAAGAGCATCGAGGGAGTCGTCCGGATGGAGTCCTCGAGCCGGGATTCCCGCGGATCGATCACTCTGACCTTCCAGCCGGGAACCGACGTTGATGCCTCGCTTCTGAAGGTTTCCAACGCGCTCGATCAGGTTCCGTCCTATCCGGTCGACGCGGACAAGCCGGTCATCCAGGTCGTAGGAGAGAATTTCAACGCGATCGCCTGGTTCATCCTTCTTCCCGCGGAAGAGAACCCGTACGAAGGAACTGTTCCGGACCTGCTGACCTTCGTCGAGGAGTCCGTCAAGCCGGAGTTCGAGCGGGTTCCCGGTGTCGGAGCGATCAATGTCTTCGGCGGTCAGGAGAACGAGATGCAGGTGATCGTCGATGCGGGAGCACTCGCATCGCGACAGATCACGATTCCCGAACTGATGCGGGCAATCGACCGGGAGAACCGGGATTTCTCGGCCGGCGACTTCACCGAGGGGAAAAGGCGCTACGTGGTCCGAACGGTTGGAGAGTACGGATCCCCCGGAGAGATCGAAGAGGTCATCGTCGCGATTCGAAACGGTGTCCCGATCCAGGTCCGCGACGTCGCGCGGGTCGAGCTGAGTCACTCGAAGCCGATCGCGAGGGCGTTTTACTTCGGCGAACCGATGATCGCATTCAACGCGGTCCGCGAGTCGGGAGCCAACGTACTCGAGGTGATGGAGGGTCTGAAGCAGACGATGGGAGAGGTCGAGGCCGATCTGCTGGCGCCCCGGGGCCTTCGGCTCGTGCAGGCCTACGACGAGACGACCTACATTCATTCGGCGATCGACCTGGTCAAGTCGAGCCTTCTGATCGGTGCCTTCCTCGCGATCGTCGTGCTGCTTCTCTATCTGCGAAGCCGGACGAGCACCCTGATCGTCGCCATCGCGATTCCGATCAGCATCGTCGGAACCTTCCTGATCATGTATGCCGCGGGCCGGTCGATCAACGTCATCAGTCTCGCCGGAATGGCATTCGCCGTGGGAATGGTGGTCGACAATTCGATCGTCGTCCTCGAGAACATCTACAGGCACCGAGAAATGGGGAAGCACCGCTCTCGAGCCGCGCTCGATGGTGCGAAGGAGGTCTGGGGTGCCGTTCTCGCCTCGACGCTCACGACGATCGCCGTATTTCTGCCGATCTTCTTCATTCAGGACGAGGCCGGGCAGCTCTTCAGAGACATTGCCATCGCCATCTCGGCGGCCGTCTTCCTCAGCATGCTCGTTTCGATCTCGGTGATCCCGACGCTTTCCGCCCGAATTCTCGGAACGGCCGGGTCGACCGGTTCCGAGCGCTCATTCCGCAATCTCTGGGGATTTTCGCCCCGATTTGCTTCCGTCCCTGGCTGGATCACCGGCAGAGTCGACTGGATCCTCGAGTCGACGAAACGGAAGATCGCCGTAGTCCTCGTCTTCACGCTCAGCGCGCTGGCCCTGAGCTACATCCTGACACCTAAGGTCGAATATCTCCCGACGGGAAACCGGAATCTTCTCTTCGGCATCATCCTGCCGAATCCAGGACACAGCCTCGAGGAAAATACCGAGCTTCGAAATCTCTACGTCGAGGAACTGCAGCATCTCTGGAAGGCGCCCCCGGAAGAGTCGGTGGATCTTCCCGGCGGGGGGATCGCCGGCTGGTTTTACGTCGCGTTGAACGACCGCGTCTTCATGGGAGCGCGATCGCGCGACGACCGTCGAGCTCGAGAGCTCCTCGCCGAGTTCCAGCGAGTCAATGCGAAGGTTCCCGGAGCAATCGCCTTCATGTCGCAATCGAGTCTGTTTCAGCGAGGGTTCGGCCAGGGGCGCAACATCGAAGTCGAGATCGTCGGTCCCGATCTCGAGCGCCTGATGGAGATCGGCGGTGAAGTGTTCGCCAGCGTCGATCAGGTTCTGCCGGGATCGCAGGCGCGCCCGATTCCCGGACTCGATCTCGGAAATCCGGAGATTCAGGTCCGGACCGACCGACGGCGAGCCGCCGAAGCGGGGATGACTCACGCGGACCTCGCGGCGACCGTCAACGCACTGGTGGACGGAGCGCGCGCGAGCGATTACCGTTATCAGGGACAGCAGATCGACCTCCGCGTGATCGGCGAGACCCAGCAGATGGAGCGAACACACCTGATCGAACAGATCCCGCTCTCGACTCCGGACGGCGATCTCGTGACCGTCGGTTCGGTCGCTGAGGTCGAGCTCGTCAACGGACCAGCCGAGATCGCGCATCGCGAACGGCAACGGTCGGTGACGATCGCGATCACACCGCCCGAGGAAATGCCGCTGCAGGAAGCGATGGAGCTGGTGGAAACCAGGATTCTCGATCCGATCCGCGATCGCGGTGAGCTCGGCGGACTCTATCGGGCCCGCATGTCGGGAACCGCGGACAAGCTCACGCAGACCTGGCAGGCCCTGATCTGGAACTTCATCCTCGCCGTGTTGATCACCTATCTCCTGATGGCAGCACTCTTCGAGAACTTTCTCTATCCCTTCGTCATCCTCTTCACTGTCCCGCTCGCCGCGCTCGGCGGTTTTCTCGGTCTCGGGTTGATGAACCTCTTCCGGTATCAGGCGCTCGACATCCTGACGATGCTCGGGTTCGTCATTCTCGTCGGTACGGTGGTGAACAACGCCATCCTCATCGTTCATCAGACCCTCAACTACATCCGTGACGCGGGGATGGACATTCGCAGCGCCATCACCGAATCGGTGCGAACCCGTGTCCGGCCAATCTTCATGAGCGTGACGACGAGCGTCTTCGCGATGCTGCCGCTGGTTCTTTTCCCGGGCGCCGGCTCGGAGCTCTACCGGGGACTCGGGAGCGTGGTGGTCGGCGGTCTCGTCGTCTCCTCCGCGTTCACTCTCTTCCTTATTCCGGCATTGCTGAGCCTGACCATGGAAGCCCGCGAAGCATTCGCCCGGCGGTTCCAGGGAGAGGAGTCGTCCGCCGTCGCATGATGCCTTCGGGCATATAGACTCGCGGCGCCATGGCGCGCTATGCCGAAATCGCCATTCCGGTCCCGGTGAGGAGCCTGTTCACGTACCGGGTTCCCGAGGAGCTGGAAAGCGAGCTCGTTCCCGGGCATCGCGTCGAAGTGCCGTGGGGGAAGGGTCTCACCACCGGCTTCGTCGTGAAGCTGGCGGACGAAACCGCGGTCGAGGCGAACAAACTGAAGTCCATCACGTCGATACTCGACGATGAAGAACCGTCGATCCTTCCCGAGATCCGCGAGGTTTGCGAGTTCGCCGCAAGCTACTATCTGGCACCCCCCGGAGAAGTCTTTCGCGCCGCGGTTCCCGCGAACATGGCGAGCCGGGGAAAGCGCATCCTGCGACTCGCCCGTAATCTCGACGAGACGGCTCCCGCGCTGGTTTCCGGCTCGCTTTCAGACGAAGACGTCGAACTTCTCGCGCAGCTCGGAGGAAAGGGTCGCGACGCGCGGCCGATGATGCGACGGGACCCCTCTCTCCGGTCACGGATTGCGCGACTCGAGCGGGACGGGTGGATCTCCGCCGAGGAAGAGCTTCATGATTCCAGCGGCGTGCGATGGGAGCAGTGGGTGATGCTCACAGACCGAGAAGTCCAACCGACCAGCACACAGCAGGAGCACGTTCTTCGGCTGCTCGAAGGGACCGGCGGGGAGGCGCCCAAACGCGCGATCCTCGACGCCGGCGGAAGCTCCTCCGCGATCCAGACCCTGATGAAGAAGGGGAAGCTCGTCGGCGACAGAAGGCCGGCTGAGGCCGACATCGACCTGCTGTCGATGGCCGCAACCTCGAAAGGGGACCTCGCTCTGAACCGGGGGCAGCTCGAAGCGATCGCGACCGTCACCGATTCCCTCGGATCATTTCATCCGTTCCTTCTGCAGGGTGTGACCGGCAGCGGCAAGACCGAGGTGTACATCGAGATCATGCGCGAGGCGGTGCGTCGCGGCCGCAAGGCGATCCTGATGGTCCCCGAGATCGCCCTCACCCCGGCCGTGGCTGCGAGACTGCGCGAGCGATTCGGCGACCGGATCGCCATTCTGCACAGCAACCTCACGCCTGGCGAACGGTGGGATCAATGGAGGCGGGCGAGAAGAGGGGAGACCGACGTTTCGGTCGGTCCGCGCTCGGCTCTGTTCACCCCTTTCGAAGATCTCGGCGTGATCATCGTCGACGAAGAGGGAGACGGCGCGTACAAGCAGGATGAAACGCCCCGATACAACGCGAGAGACCTCGCGGTGGTACGTGCCCGCGCATCGAAATGCCCCGTCATCCTCGGTTCTGCCACTCCTTCGCTCGAGAGCAGATACAACGTCGAACAGGGTCGTTACACGCATCTGACGCTTCCCGCCCGGATCGGTGCAAGCCAGCTCCCCGAAATCGAAATCGTCGATCTGCGGAACGAAAGAGCGGAGAAGGGCGACAAGGGGATGGTGATCTTCTCCGAACCTCTGAAGAATGAGATGACCCGGGTGCTTCTCGAGGGACAACAGATCATCATCCTGATCAATCGCCGCGGCTACGCCCCCTTTCTTCTCTGCCGCGAATGCGAGAATGACTTTCGTTGCGCGAACTGTTCGGTCACGCGCACGGTCCATCGCCGCGATGGCCAGCTCGTCTGCCATTACTGCGGCTACAGGACGGCGATTCCCGCTGCTTGCTACGAATGCGGCGGCGAAGTGCTCCAGCCGATCGGCTTCGGAACCGAGAAGGTCGAAGAGCGCTTCATGCGCGATTTCCCGGAGGTACCCGCCGCGGTTCTCGACCGCGACTCGGTGAGACGAAAGGGCTCGCTGCTGAGGATTCTTCGCGATTTCAGAGACGGCCGGACCCGCGTACTGATCGGAACGCAGATCGTGAGCAAGGGTCACGACTTTCCGGGAGTCACTCTGACCGGAGTCCTCAACGCAGACTCGGTGCTCGGGTATCCCGATTTCAGGTCGGCCGAGAAGACCTTCTACCTCCTGACTCAGGTGGCCGGAAGGTCGGGACGAGGGGAGGATGCGGGGAGGGTCATGATCCAGACGGCGTGGCCACATCACCACGCGATCCAGTCGGCGATCAGCCAGGATTACGAGGCCTTTTATGCGTCCGAGATCGAGTTTCGATCGCGCTTTCACTATCCGCCGATCACCGGTCTCATTGCCATCAGGCTGAGAGGTAACGAGCAGCCGGCGGTCGAGCGCACCGCCAGAAGGATCGGGGACCGTCTCGAACGTTTTCTCGGCTCGGTCGAAGACGCACGAATGCAGGGACCCGCTCCGGCGCCGCTCGAGCGGCTGAAGGGGATGTGGCGCTACCAGATCCTGGTTCGATCGCGGCAGAAGGGGATGTTGCGCTCCGCAGTGGACCGCGCATTGACCGACGCGGAAGTATCTCCGGGCGTCGAAGTCACCATCGACGTCGATCCTTTGAATATCCTATAGGGCATGAAAAGCGAAAAAAGCTCCATCTTCGTCTTCCGCCCCGGCACTGCCGGCCTCCTTCTCGCTCTTCTCTGCTGTGTGGCGTCTTGCGCGACCGGACCTGCACGCGAGGTCCATGACTGGGACCTTCTTCTCACCAACGGGAGGATCGTCGACGGAACCGGAGCCCCCTGGTTCCGCGGCGACGTTGCGATCAGAGGCGACTCGATCGTCGCGGTCGGGACGCTCGACCGGAAGCGCGCAGCCGAGGTCGTCGACGTAGGCGATCGGGTCGTGGCACCCGGATTCATCGATCTTCTCGGCTGGTCGCACTTTCCTGCACTCGTCGAGCCGGCGCTCGAAGGAAAGATCCGGCAGGGAGTAACCACGGAGGCGACGGGGGAGGGGAGGTCGCCCGGTCCGATCGACGACGCGATGGCAGCCCGCTGGCGAGGTGTCGGCGGAGAGGATCCGGTCGAGTTTCGAACGCTCGGGGACTTCATGGCGCTCATCGAGTCGAGAGGAACTGCCCTCAACTTCGCCTTTTTCGTCGGTGCGACCAACCCCCGAGAGATCGTCCTCGGACTGAACGACGTCCAGCCGGATGAAGAACAGATGAGGCGGATGGAAGCGATCGTCGATCAGGCGATGCGGGAAGGAGCGATCGGAATCTCGACTTCGCTCATCTACGTACCGGC
Source organism: Acidobacteriota bacterium (assembly GCA_019347945.1). Taxonomy (NCBI): domain Bacteria; kingdom Pseudomonadati; phylum Acidobacteriota; species Acidobacteriota bacterium. The sequence continues at coordinate 11,654 of JAHWKK010000006.1, forward strand.
GAGGTACGCGACGACCGAAGAGCTCATCCGTCTCGCTCGCGTCGCTTCGTCATGGGGTGGCGTCTACTTCACTCACATGCGAAGCGAAGACGACGGCATACTCGAAGCCGTCGACGAGACTGTGAGGATCAGCCGTGAAGCTGCGATTCCCGCCAACATCTGGCATCTGAAGGTGGCCGATCGGAATGCTGCAGGACGGATGACGATCGTTCTCGAGAAGATCGAGGAGGCGCGAAGGGACGGCGTCGACATCGCGGCGAACCTCTATCCCTACTCCGCTTCATCGACCGGACTCGATCTGCTGGCACCGAGCTGGGCGCTCGAGGGAGGTTATGACGCTTTTCTCGAGCGGCTGGCCGATCCGGAGCTCCGTGCCCGCATCATCGAGGAGATCCGCGGACCGGGGCGGTATCAGCGGATCGGCGGAGCCTCGGGGGTGATCGTCAGCAGCATCGGCAACCCCGAGATGAAGCACCTCGAGCCGATGTACCTTTCGGAGATTGCCGAACAGCTCGGGATGGATCCCGTCGACGCTCTCATCCATATTTTCGAGAACAACCGGAGCGCCCCGCAGGCGATCTACTTCGCGATGAACGAACAGGACATGAAGGAAGCTCTTCGGCGTCCGTGGGTCTCGGTGGGAGCCGACTCCGGATCGGTCGTCGCCTCGAGGCGAACCTCGGGAGCGCATCCCCGTGCGTACGGAACGTTTCCCCGGGTCGTCGGGAGGTTCGTGAGGGAAGAGGGGCTGCTCACTCTCGAGGATGCCGTGCGTAAGGTGACCTCGCAGGCGGCCACCAGAATCGGCGTGCACGACCGGGGAGTCATCCGCCCGGGGATGAAGGCGGACGTGGTGGTTTTCGATCCCGACCGGCTCGAGGACATCTCGACCTTCGAGGATCCACATCATTATTCGGTCGGAATCGACCATGTGATCGTGAACGGCATTTTCGTACTGCGCGATGCGGCGATGACGGGAAGCCTGCCGGGGCGCGTTCTCCGCGGGCCCGGATACCGGAGATGAGGATCGGCGATCTCCCGACCCCTGCCTTTCTGGTCGACCGCGAACGGGTGGCGAACAACTGCGAGCGGATGCGGAAGAGGGCGACGGAATGGGGCGTGACCCTGCGCCCGCACGTCAAGACGCACAAGACGATCGAGGGCGCGCGGATGCAGCTCGGCGCACCATCGGGGCCGATCACCGTCTCGACACTCGCGGAAGCCGAGTTTTTCGCCAGCGAAGGGTTCACTGACATTACGTGGGCTGTGCCGGTCGTGCCGGCTAAGATCGGTCGGGCAATCCGAATCGGGAAGGGGATCGAGCGACTATCGCTGGTGATCGATCATGCCGACATGGTGCGCGAGCTCGAGGCCGCCGGCCGGCGGGAGGCGTACACGATTCCGGTCTTCATCGAAATTGATTGTGGCGATCACAGGACCGGGATCGAGCCCGGCGAAGAAGCGGTGGCGCTTGCGCGAAGGGTCGCGGACGCCTCGAATCTCGAGTTTCGCGGTCTTCTGACCCACGCCGGTCACTCCTATCAGGCGAAAGGGGGCGGAGAAATCCATTCGATCACCGAGCAGGAGCACAGGAGCGTACGCGCCATGGCGGACGAACTGATCGCGGAGGGGATCGACGTGCCGGTGGTGAGCGCGGGCTCAACGCCGACGACGACGGTGGGTCTGCACAACGGAGGAGTGACCGAGATTCGTCCGGGTAACTACGTTTTCTTCGACGCTTTTCAGGCCGCCCTCGGATCCTGCACTCTCGATCACTGCGCTGTATCCGTCCTCGCCACGGTCATCGGATGCTATCCCGGCCGGAGCTCGATCGTGATCGATGCGGGAGCGATCGCGCTCTCCAAGGACCGCGGCGCCGTACATCTCGGCGGCGACCCGGGCTATGGAATCGTTTGTGATGAAGAGGGGCGGGTATTGGAGGAGCTCCACCTGCACACGCTTTCCCAGGAGCACGGCGAGATTGCGACGGAGAGCGCTGGCTCGTTCGCGATCGGAACGAAGGTTAGAATCATTCCGAATCACTCGTGTCTAACGGCCGCGCAGTTCGAGATCTATGAGATCGTGGAGGGAGCCGAGGTGGTGGACCGGTGGAAACCGGTCAATCGGTGGTGAGGAGCAGAACCTGACGAAGGTTGGTGGTGAGGAGCAGCGAATGAGCGAACAATACGACCATGTCGATTCGGAAGCGGAAGCGGGTGTCGAGCGTGAGACCGGACGGGCGCGATCAAAACCGGGCATCGGCGGGCGCCGCTCCCCTGATGACGGGAGGCTGAGTGACCGCGTTGGGAGCATATCCCCAGGCGCACCGGAGACGAGTATCGATCGGACTGGAAAGAAACAATCTCAATGGGGGCCCGGGTCGAAGCGGGACAGCTGGTATCGAAGACGTGACTACAGCTGACACTGGCAGCGTGGGAGAGCCGACCGGAACAGGAAGGGCTGAGGGAGGACTCGAGTATTACCTCGAGTGCGAACGCACTGTCTCTTCGATCTCCGCCCGATTGATCAGCGTTCCGACCGAGCGGATCGACGAGGTGGTCGGGGATGCCGTCGAACGAATCGGCACATTCGCAGGAGTCGACCGTTCGTACCTCTTCGTATTGGAGGAAGGGGGCGAAACGGCGAGCAACATCTTCGAATGGTGCGCTCCCGGAATCGAGCCGCAGATCGCCAACCTTCAGAACATCCCGACGGAGGCGGCTCCATATACGACCGCGAAGCTGAAGAATCTCGAAGTCGTCATCATCGACGATGTTGCCAACCTTCCGGAGGAGGCTGCCCTCGACAAAAAGCTGCTGGAAGCGCAGGGAGTGCAGTCCTGCGTCATCGTTCCCCTCGCCGTCAGCGGCAAGCTCATCGGGCTTCTCGGCTACGACATGGTTCGCGAGAGGCGGGCGTGGCAGGAGAACACGATCGGTCCTCTTCAGATCATCGGTGAAATGCTCTCGAGCGCGATCGCTCGCAAATGGTCGGAGGAAGCGCTTCGAGCAAGCGAGGAACGTTACCGAAAGCTCTTCGAAACGACCCCCGATCTGATTCTTCTTCATCGGGAAGGTCAGATCGTCTACATCAACGAAGCGGGTGCTCGACTTCTCGGCGCATCCGTCGATGAGATCGTCGGCGCGGACGTACTGTCGATCATCGAAGACACTGACCACGAACAGGTTCAGAATCGGATCGAAGCGATCACGAAGACGGGAAAGGAGATCGATCTCCAGAGAGAATGCTTCCTCCGGCGCGACGGATCCTCGGTCGATGTCGAGGTATCGGCGCGCCGGCTGGTCCACGGCGGCAAGCCTTCCGTTCTCGTCGTCGCGCGTGACGTCAGTCCCCGTCTCGAGGCGGAGCGGATCGAAAAGCGTACCGCTTCGCTTCTTCAATCGACTCTCGAGAGCACCGACGACGGAATCCTCGCCATCGATCTCGACGGACGGATCGTCACCTACAACCGCCGACTTCTGGAGATCTGGAGCATCTCTCCATCGACGCTCGAATTCGGTTCCGAGCAGACCTTCCTACGCGCGATGGCCAAGTTCCTCACCGAGCCGGACGCCTTCACCGCTCGCTGGAGATCTCTGAGGCTAGATCCGCTGAAGGAGTCCTCCGATCATCTGGAGCTCAAGGATGGGCGGATTCTCGAGATGTTCTCCAAACCTCAGATGCTGGACGGAAAGCCCGTCGGACGGGTCTGGAGCTTTTCGGACGTATCTCAGCGTCGTGAAGCCGAGCGTGCACTGAGGGAGTCTGTCGAGCGCTTCCGGCTCCTTTTCGAGCGCAACCTCGCAGGCGTCTACCGAAGCTCGGTCGACGGCCGGATTCTCGACTGCAACGATGCCTGCGCCCGCATTCTCGGCTACGAATCCCGCAACGAGCTGATGATGGTGAATGCTGCGGACGTCTACTTCGAATCCGAGGAACGCGAAACTCTGATTCGTGATCTCGAGAGGCGCAAAGCGTTCACCAATCGCGAAAACTGTTTCAGAAAGAAGGATGGAAGTCCGGTCTGGGTACTCGAGAGCGCCACGCTTCTCGACGCTACCGTCGACGGTCCCGATCGACAGATCGAAGGGACGATGATCGACATCACCGAGATCAAGCGCGCCGAGGCAACCCTCCGGGAGAGCGAGGAGCGGTACCGGCTGATGACGCAGTATTCGACCGACATGATCTCCCGGCTCACGCCCGACTGGCTCTTCATGTACGCCTCGCCCGCGGCGGAGAGCCTTCTCGGATACGCCGTGGAGGATCTCGTCGGTACCCCGCTCCCCTCGATCATCCATCAGGACGATCGCGAATCCTTTCTGACCGCGGCTCAGCGCGTTCTTCAGGAGAGGGATGGGGGGACCGTCAGCTATCGGGTTCGTCACCAGCACGGGGGATTCGTCTGGATCGAATCGACGATCAAGCCGGTCCTGAGCGAGGAAACGGGCTCGATCGTCGAGATCGTCACGGTCTCGCGCGACGTCAGCGAGCGTCGTCGGGCGCAGGAAGAAGTCGAGTACCAGGCATATCACGACCCGCTCACCGCGCTCCCGAACCGCATGCTGTTCCTCGACCGCCTTTCGGTTGCCCTGAATCACGCGAAGCGTAACCAGACGCTGGTCGCCGTCATGTTTCTCGACCTCGACAACTTCAAGTTCATCAACGACACCCTCGGCCACTCCGTCGGGGATGCGCTCCTGAAGGAAGTTGCCGCGAGGCTGTCATCATCGGTACGTCTCGACGACACCGTTTCGCGGATGGGTGGAGACGAATTTACGCTACTCACCGACATTCCCGTCGAAGACGACGCCAGAACGATCGCGCGCAAGATTCTCGATGCCGTGGCCGAACCATTCCTGATCGACAGCCACGAGCTCTTCATCACGACGAGTATCGGGATCGCGCTGTACCCCGAGGATGGCGAAGACTCCGACACACTGTTGAAGAATGCCGACAGCGCGATGTACCGCGCGAAAGCGCTCGGGCGAAACAACTACCAGCTCTGTTCCGACTCGAACGGAGCCAGCGCGGAAGAGCGTCTCACGCTCGAGCACTACCTGCGGGGAGCCGTCGAACGGGACGAGCTCGAGGTGTACTACCAACCCCAGGTCGATCTCGTCTCCAACCGGATCATCGGCATGGAAGCGCTGGTTCGCTGGAACCACCCCGAAAAGGGGCTGATTCAACCGAACGACTTCATCCCGCTCGCCGAAGAAACCCGACTGATCTTCACCGTTGGCGAATGGGTTCTCCGGCAGGCGTGTACCCAACTGAAAAAGTGGCAGAACGCAGGTCATCGCGACCTTCGCGTCGCCGTGAACCTGTCGGTCCGGCAGTTCCAGCACCGGGGGCTCGTCGGACGCGTTCGCAACATTCTGGAGGAGACGGGGCTCGAACCGCGGTTCCTGGAGCTCGAGATCACCGAATCGACCGCGATGAAGAATGCCGAATGGACTCAGAGGATGCTCGCAGATCTGCGCGGCATGGGCGTAACGCTCACGATGGACGACTTCGGTACGGGCTACTCCTCGCTCAACTATCTCAAACGATTCGCGCTCGACGTCATCAAGATCGACAGAGATTTCATCGTCGAGATGCTCGACAGCGAAGGCGATGCCGCCATCGTATCGGCGATCGTCACGATGTGCCGCGGCCTCGGTCTTCAGGTGATAGCCGAGGGAGTCGAGACCGAAGAGCAGAAAATCGCTCTGCGCGATCGAGGATGCGAGCTGATGCAGGGGTATCTCTTCGGCCATCCGCTGCCGGCACCGCAGATGCTCGACATGCTGAAGCGGCAGATCTGAGCGATCATAAGGTCGCGCGAGCCTCTTCAATCGCGCTTCACGAGCTTCCCCGGACACGGGTTCTCTCGGGTTTCGATTTGAGCAACAGCCCGCTGATTCCTGGCCCCTGAACCCTAATCCCTGCTCTTCCCCTGATCCCTGATCCCTGATCCCTGACCCCTGCTTCTCTACGCACTCGCTTTCTTCTCGACGATCTTCCGCTGCGCGTGATCGAGGATCCGCTTCCGGAGACGGACCGCGGTCGGTGTCACCTCGGCGAGCTCGTCGTCCTCGATCCACTCCAGACACCGCTCGAGCGACATCTTCGTCGGCGGCGTGATCTGCGTCGCGATGTCCGAACCTGAAGCCCGCATGTTGGTCAGATGCTTCTGCCGGCAGATCTGCACGACCATGTCGTTGTCCCGCGCGTTCTCTCCGACCACCTGCCCCGCATAGACCTTGTCGCCGGGACTGACGAAGAGGGTCGAGCGCTCCTGAAGCTGCTCGATCGCGTAGGCGGTGACGTCGCCCCCTTCCTTGGCGATCAGCGCCCCGGAAGCGCGGGCCACGAGACGGCTCTTCACCGGCGCGTACTTTTCGAACGTGTGGTACATGATGCCGGTCCCACGCGTCTCGCTGAGGAAGATCGTCCGCATTCCGAACAGTCCGCGCGTCGGAATCGAAAGCTCGATCCGGACGCGCCCCGATCCGGGGTTCTCGAGATTGGTCACCTCGCCGCGCCGAAGCTGCATCGTCTCCATGATCGCGCCCATGCTCTCCTCGGGGACGTCGAGCACCAGCGACTCCCATGGCTCGCAGGCGACCCCGTCGATCTCCCGCACGACCACCTGTGGACGGGAAAGGCAGAACTCGTAACCTTCGCGACGCATCTTCTCGGCCAGGATCGAAAGATGGAGCTCGCCCCGACCGCTCACCTCGATCGAGCTCGAGGCCTCGACCGAGCGGAGACGCAGCGCCACGTCGCGTCGCGCTTCCTTTTCGAGACGCTCGACGATCTTCCGAAAGGTGACGTACTTGCCGTCCCGCCCCGCGAAGGGGGAGTCGTTGACCACCCATTCGATCGAAACGGTCGGCTCGTCGATCAGGATCGGCGGAATCTGCTCCGGTTCGGTGCCATCCGCCAGCGTTTCTCCGATCTCGACGTCGGGAAACCCGGAGACGGCGACGATGTCCCCGGCCCGTGCCTGATCGACATCGGTCTGCTCGAGACCCTCGTAGGAGACCAGCCGGGTGACCCGTCCACGAACCGTCGCTCCATCGCGCCGCATCAACGTGATCGTTTCGCCCTTCGAGATCGTACCGCGCCGGATGCGTCCGATCCCGAGACGTCCGACGTAGTCGTCGTAATCGACCGAGCTGACCAGCATCTGGAGCGTTCCGGTGTCGATCAGCGGGGGAGGGATGCGCTGGAGAATCACGTCGAGAAGCGGTCGTACGTCCTCGTTCGTGTGATGCAGTTCGTGGCGGACGTATCCGCTTCGTCCCGAAGCGAAGAGGATCGGGAAGTCGAGCTGCTCATCGGAGGCTCCGAGCTCGACCATCAGATCGAAGACCTCGTCGACGACCTGGTTGGGCCGGGCGTCGGCTCGATCGATCTTGTTGATGATGACCGTCGGCAGCAGTCCGAGAGCCAGCGCCTTTCGCAGGACGAATCGCGTCTGGGGCATCGGGCCCTCCGCCGCATCGACCAGAAGAATCACCCCGTCCACCATCGAGAGAGATCGCTCGACCTCTCCGCCGAAGTCGGCGTGGCCGGGCGTGTCGACGATGTTGATCTTGACCGCGGCCGGATGGACGAAGTCTGCCGGAAGTGTGTGCCCCAGGTAGGTCGGCGTTGGCTCATGGTGGACCGGATGCCCCTCGGCGTCCGGCTCGTCGACCCGGTAGATCAGCGACGCATTCTTCGCCAGGATCGTGATTCCACGCTCCTTTTCCAGGTCGTTCGAGTCCATGACCCGCTCTTCATTTCCCCCGGACCGCGCGCTTCGAATCGCACCCGTCTGGCGCAGCAGGGCGTCCACGAGGGTGGTTTTTCCGTGGTCGACGTGCGCGATGATCGCGACGTTTCGTATGTCGTATCGAAAACTCATAGGGAGCTCCCCTTATGGGAACGCACCTGCAACGCCGGTGCGAGCCGGGAGATTTCGCTCCCTGGGATGCGTTTGACGGGAGAGCGAGCCTCTGGCGGGCCGCGAGCTCGCGGGATTGGATGGCTGACGCGACCCGCCCGGATGGTCGCCGGTTTCAGGTTCGGCTTCGAGAATCGCGGCCCGCCAGAGGCGCGATCTCCCTGGACAACTCCCTTATTTTGCGAGCGTGCCGACCTCCGCGGCACAGACGCCGTCGACACGAAATCGGATATTCTTCGTCTGAACTGCTTCGCAGTCCGATTCCAATCACCCCGGCAGAGATGCCATTTTCAACCTATCAGGAGGTCCAACCCATGAGAAGTGCTTCAGGTTTTCTGACCGGAGCCATTCTGGTCTTCGCGATGGCCTGCGCGACGCCGATGGCGACCGCGCCCGAGCCGGAACCGGTCACCACGCCCCCGGCGCCATTGTTGACGATGGAGCCTGTGCCGGTCGCGGAACTGGTCCGCGAAGTCGAGATACCGTACGAACAATTCACTCTCGACAACGGGCTGAGAGTCATCGTTCACGAAGATCGGAAGGCCCCTGTGGTGGCAGTTTCGGTCTGGTACAACGTCGGCTCGAAGGACGAGCCGAAGGGAAAGACCGGTTTCGCGCACCTTTTCGAGCATTTGATGTTCAACGGTTCCGAGAATGCCCCGGGCGACTATTTCGAGCCGCTCCGGCAGATCGGGGCAACCGATCTGAACGGCACGACCTGGTTCGATCGGACCAACTACTTCCAGACCGTTCCAACGCCGGCCCTCGAGACCGCTCTGTTTCTCGAGAGCGATCGGATGGGCCACCTTCTGGGCGCGGTCACTCAGGAAAAGCTGGACAACCAGCGGGGAGTCGTTCAGAACGAGAAGCGTCAGGGCGACAATCAGCCCTACGGCCTGGTGGACTACGCGCAGCTGAGCGTCCTCCCGGAGGGTCATCCGTACGCGCACTCGACGATCGGCTCGATGGCCGATCTCGACTCGGCGAGCCTCGAGGATGTCAAGCAGTGGTTCCGCGACAAATACGGCCCGAACAATGCCGTGCTCGTCCTCGCCGGTGACGTCGACACCGAAACGGCTAAACGTCTGGTGAATCAGTACTTCGGTGACATTCCTCGAGGTCCGATCAACCATCCCGCCGAGGCCTCGATCCCGGTTCTGGACGAGGCGGTTCACATCGACATGCAGGACCGTGTCGCGACAACGCGTCTTTACAGGAACTGGATGACGCCCGGGCTTACCGATCCCGAGAGCATTCCCCTCGACGTCGGAATGACCGTTCTGGGAGGTCTCGCGAGCTCGCGGCTGGACAATATTCTGGTTCGTGAGGAACAGCTGGCGGTACGCGTCGCCGCATTCCTCCAGGACTTCCACCGCCTCGGGTTCGCCGAGGTGCAGGTCGACGTCAAGCCGGGCGTGGATGCCGACATGGTGGCGCGCCGGCTCGATGAAATCATCGCCGAGTTCATCGCGAACGGTCCCACCGAGGATGAGGTCCAGAGAGTCGCGATGCGCCAGGTTTCGAACCGGATCAAAGGGCTGGAGCAGGTCGGTGGGTTCGGGGGCAAGGCGGTGGCGCTGGCCGAGGGCGCTCTCTACATGAACGACCCCGACTTCTTCCGGACACAACTGCTCGCGTACGGCCGGGTGACGCCCGCTCAGGTGCAGCAGATGATGGAGAAGTGGCTCACGCGTCCCAGGCTGACCCTCCGCGTGACCCCTGGAGAGCGCGGCGAGTATGAGGAAGCCGCGTCGGTCGGCAGTTTCACTCAGAGGCCGTCGTACTTCCGCCCGCCGGCGGATGGCGACGAGCTGATGGCTCCGGTGCCGAAGGTGATGGCAGATCGTGAATGGCCGACCGTCGGAACGATTCAGGATCTCGACTTTCCCGACGTCGAGCGAACGCGACTTTCCAACGGCATCCCCGTCGTCTACGCACGCAGAGACGTCGTACCGGTCGTGCGGATCGCGGTCGAGCTCAACGCCGGTCATGCAGCCGACCCGAAGGAGAAGCTCGGGACGCAGGCGCTGATGCTCAATCTCCTCGAGGAGGGGACGACGAGCATGAATTCGATCGAGCTCGCGGAGGCTCAGGAGCGGCTGGGTGCGGCAATCAGCACGGGTGCTTCGCTCGACCGTACGGCGGTGACGATGTCGGCGCTGACTCCGAACCTGCTGCCTTCGCTGGCACTGATGGCGGACATCATCCGAAATCCAGCCTTCGCTCCCCGGGAGATCGAACGGCTGCGCGACCAGCAGATCACCTCCATTGCGAGTGAGATGACCCAGCCGTTCGCCATTGCGTACCGCTCGCTCCCGCCGCTGATTTACGGCGATGAGCACCCCTATGGAATCCCGTTCACCGGATCGGGCGATCCGGAGCTTCTGAAGACCGTGACTCGCGACGACCTGATTCGCTTCCATCAGACCTGGATCAGACCGGACAACGCGACGATCTTCGCGGTCGGAGACATTCCGCTCGCAGAATTGACTCCGATGCTCGAGAGTCAGTTCGGTGCGTGGGAAGCGCCAGCGACGCCGAAAGGTGTCAAGCGGTTCGACGCCGAGGTGCCGCCGGCTCGTCCGCGGATCGTCATCATCGACCGGCCGCAGTCGCCGCAGTCGCTGATTCTCGCCGGAACCATCCTTCCGGTGAAGGGAACCGACGACCTCCTCGTCCTCAACGCCGCCAATGAGGTGCTCGGAGGCAATTTCCTGTCACGGCTCAACATGGATCTTCGCGAAACCAAGGGATGGGCGTACGGAGTCCGCGGATTCATCAATCAGATCGAGATGGACTCTCCGTACCTGGTCTACGCTCCGGTCCAGGCGGACAAGACCGGACCCTCGATCGCCGCCCTGATGGGAGACATCGAGGCATTCCTCGGTGACTCCGGCGTCACCGCCGCCGAGCTCGAGCGGACGATCAATGGGAACGTCCGCCAGCTCGCGGGCAGTTTCGAGACGTCGGCAGATGTCCTCAGTGCGCTGCGAAGCAACGCGCTGTTCCGGCGACCGGACAACTATTACGAATCGGTCGCTGACCGCTACCGAGCGCTCCAGGCTGCAGAGCTCGACGCCGCAGCTCGCGCAGCCATCGACCCGGAGAAACTGATCTGGGTGGTCATCGGCGACGAATCCGTAATTCGTCCTCAGCTCGAGGAGCTGGGCATGCCGATCGAGACGATGACGCTGAACTGATTTGAACCGATGAGACGTGGCCACCATCTCCGGATGGTGGCCACGCTTCGTTCTCAGGTCTCGACACGGAGAAACATCGTGATCGCCGCGATCGCGAACAGCACGTTCGCACTCCATGCCGCGAGAATGGCCGGGAGATTTCCGACTTCGCCGAACTTGGTGAAGAGTACGAAAACGAGCCAGTAGGCGAACCCGAGGAAGATGGCGATTCCGATTCCGTAGAGCGCCCCCCGCTTGCCCATGCGGAACGCGAAGGGGAGGGCGATCAGTGCCATCACGAGCGGGAGAAATGGCCAGGCGGTCTTCCGGTAGAGCTCGACCTGCAGAGCGTCGGCCGCGTATCCGGACCGCTGGAGATCCCGGATGTGCCGTCGCAGCTCGCCGAAGGTCATCTCCTGAGGTGTGCGAATCTCGGTTGAAAAGTAGAGCGGTCGCTCGGGGTAATGCAGACGAATCGGCGAACGGATCGGCGTGAAGCTGACCCCTCCGTCCTCGCCGAACGATCGCATCCATCCGTCGACGAAGACCCAGCCGACTCCGTCGAAACGTGCTTCCCTCGCCGAGATCCGGCGGGTAACGCTGAAGTTCTCCTGATCGAACTCGAATACCTGAACCTCCGAGAGCGTATTGGCTCGCTCGTCGAACGTGAGGAAGTTGAACAGCCACGGACCTTCGCCCCAGACCCACTGTCGCTGATTCAGATCAACCGCTGCTGCCGACTCCCGCCCTTTGATCAGATTCTCCAGATCGTGATACCGCCGGTTGGAATAGGGGAGGACGAAATCGAGAAGAAAATACGACACCACTGAGATCAGAGCCGCGACCAGAAGAACCGGCACGCTCAGGCGATAGAGCGAGACCCCGCTCGATTTGATCGCGACCAGCTCGCTGTTTCGCGACAGAATCCCGAATGTGATCAGGGTCCCGAGCAGGATCGCAAGCGGCAGAAGGATGTCGAGAATCTGCAGCGAATAGAACTGATAAAAGGAGATGACGTCCGTCATCGCGATCGCGTTCTCGCGGATGTCGTCGGATATCTCCGTGTAATTGATCACGACGAAGAGGATGAGCGTCGAAAAGAGAACGAGAAGAGTGATCCGGACCAGCAGGGTCAGGACGTACCGGTCGAGCAGGTTCGGAAACGTCACGTCCAGCCGCTGCAGAAGGGGCTGGTAGGACTGCTCCACCGCCTGGGTCCGTTCACTCGACTCCTTGCTCTTTCCCTTCCGAAGCCTCTCGACGAGCCTGGCGATCCGGCCCGACCCGCCGCGCTGGCCAGTGTCACGATTCGCACGATTCAGAAGCATCGCTCCGAGAATGATGAGCGCGATGTTCGGCAGCCAGATCCCGAGTCCCGCCGGAATCCTTCCTTCCTCGGCGAGATCCGATCCCCAGGTCAGGAGAATGTAATAGAAGAGGATGATCGCGATGCTCAGTGAAAAACCGGAGCTTCGGCCTCCTCGCCGGTTCGTGAGACCGAGCGGAAGGGCGACGAGACCGAAAGCGATGCACGCGAAGGGAATCGAGAGCTTCTTGTGAATCTCGACCCGGACGTTGCGCCGGTCGAGCGGATTGTCCACCCGGGCGAGAGCTCTCCAGAGCTCCCCGAGGCTCATGCTCTTGTATGAGCGTGAGGTCTCTGCCTCGACCGTTTCGATCCTCGGTGACAGTCGCTGGGTACCATGGGTCACCAGGTCGTATGTTTCCGCATTGCCGGGCCGCCCGATGTGGTTCCGCGCGTTGACCAGATCGATCCAGGTCCGGGAGGTCCCTTCCTCGATCGTCAGATTTCCCGAGGAGGCGACGATGACATTGCTCCGGCCCGGCTGGGTCGAATCGGCGATGAAAATGCCTTTCCATCGACCGGTCGACGAATCGATGTCGTCGACGTACAGCACGAGATCGTCGAACTCGTCGTAGAAAACCCGGGGCTGAATCTGGCTCTTGACGGCCCGCGTGGCCAGCTCGGTCTGAATCTCCTGAAGCCGTGTGTTGCTGTACGGCACCAGAACGTTGATCAGAATCACGTTGATCAGGAAGATCCCGATCGAGAAATAGAGGACCGGCCGGTACACGAACGGAAGCGAGAGGCCACTCGAGCGCATCGCGATGATCTCGGAGTCGCTCGAGAGACGCCCGACCGCGATCAGAATCCCGAACAGCACGGCCATGGGAACCGTCAGGACGACCACGTGTGGGATGGTGAAGAGCAGCAGCGTTCCGATCGTGCCGGGACCCGCACCTTCCCGGATGATGAGCTCCGCGAGCATCATCGTCTCGCGGGTAATCAGGATGAAGGTGTAGAAGGAGAGACCGAGCAGGGTGGGACCGAGCATCTCCCGGATCAGATATTTGTTGAGGATCTTCACTGACGGGAGAGACTACAGGAAGTGGCGGGACGGGGTCGACGAATGCAACGGTTCTATATCGGAGGCCATATTTAACATAATATATCTTATGAGACACTGCGGAAATCCGCAGGAAACACCAGAAGATCCGGATTTGGACGAGTCAGACGTGTCCGACAGGTCAGACAGGTCAGACCGTCCGACTCAAATGCGGACCACCTGAAACCTCAAACACTGCGTGAGCTTTTCAGCGCGCCGGGGTTCTGTCGCCCGCTAAAGCAGGCTCGACATTTGAGGATGCCACGTTTCTGTCCCCCGGCTGAAGCCGGGGGCTAAGATCTGGCGCCGCCCTCCGGTGGCTCCGTAAGCTGCGTCCAATTCGAGCGTATCTGGAACGTTCAGCCGGTCGTGTCTCGATCTGTCGCCCGCTCCGCGGTCGCGCACACCGCGCGAGGACCAGTCTTTGCCAGCCCCCGCGGTCGGTGTGCTACAGAGACGTCGCCGGCCCACGAAGACGTCTGAATCTCTCCAGACCTCCGCTTTGCAGCCCGCGGTCCGCGGGCGACAGAACGTCGAGCGCCCTCAAACACGCTGAATCTCGCGAGATCTCCACTTCGGATGAGCCCGCGCCGCGCGGGCGAAAGAACTTAGCCCCCGCGGCTTCAGCCGGGGGTTGGGAGAGCCGTCGCAGAGAATGTCGAGCCCGCTTCAGCGGGCGACAGATTATCGCTGAAGCCGCGGACCATATCTGGAGCGTACAATTCAGCGCCCGACTACTCCCGTTTCAGACGGTCGATCACCATCTTCAGCGCGTCGATGATCTCCTCACGCTCCACCCGGGACTTCCGGAAGTTCATCTCCAGACGAAACGGAAGATCCTTGTCCCTGAAGCTGTACCTGAAGTTTTTCGGTCGCCCGCGCTGCGCCTTCTTCGCAGCCTTCCCGGAGGTCTGCTCCCGCACCCCGGCCCGCGTCAGCCCACCCCCGGCCAACTGCTCCACCAGCGAGACCATCGCCGCCTCGTCATCGGCCCGGGCGATCTGGATGAGCACCGACTTGCTCGTGATCCCGGCCTCGAGGCACAACTTCCGGATCCGGTTCGGGATCCGGTTGAGCTGGAGACTTTCGGTGATCGTGGTTCGCGACTTCCCAAGGACCTGGGCGAGCCGCTCGTGGGTGTAGCCGAATTTTTCCTGGAGCACCTGAAAGCCTTCAGCCTCCTCGAACGGCGTGAGGTCCTTCCGCTGGATGTTCTCGATCAGCGCGATCTCGAGGACCTCGGAATCGTCCGCATCGAGCTCGATCGCCGGGATCTCCTGGAGACCGGCTGCCGCGGCCGCTCGGTATCGCCGCTCGCCCGAGATGATCATGTAACGGCCGTCGTCGCTCGAGCGGACCAGAATCGGCTCGAGGACCCCCTTTTCCGCAATGGATGCGGTGAGGTCGTCCAGGTCGCCGAGCTGCCGTCGCGGCTGCTCGGGGTTCGGATCGATGATCGAGAGCGGAAGAATGATGCCGATCGTGTTGCCGGATCGACGGACGAGCTCTTCGACGAAGTGCGCGTCGTGACGCATCGACTTCCGTTGAGGCAGACCGCGTCTCATCCCTTCTCCTTCCCGTGATCAGACCCTGCCGAGCATTTCCTCGGAGAGCGAGTAGTACTCCAGCGCCCCGCTCGAGCGCGGAGCGAAGGTGAAAATCGATTCCTTGTAGGCGGGACTCTCCTCGAGCCGGATCGACTTGGAGATCACCGTCCTGAAAAGCCTGTCGCCGAAAACGTTCCGGATCTGCTTGCGGATGTCGCGCGCCAGCGTCGTTCGCTTGTCGTGCATCGTGATGACCACACCGAGCAGCTGGAGGTTCGGGTTCGGTCTGCTCTTGATCTTCTCGACCGTTTCCAGCAGGTCGTCGGTTCCCTCGAGCGCGAAGTACGACGACTGGATCGGCACCAGTACGTGAGTCGACGCCACCAGCGCGTTGACCGTGATCATCCCGAGCGTCGGCGGTGTATCGATGAAAACATAGTCCCATCGGTTCGGGACGTCGGACGCCAGGAGCCGGTCTTTGAGCCTGTAGTAAGCGTCGATCTCGCCGATCAGCTTCGACTCCAGCTTCGCGAGCGCGATCCTCGCCGGAGCGACCTGGAGGTTGTCCACCTTCGTCGGCAGGATGACGTCGTCGATCGACACCGAGTCCGTCGCCAGCACGTCGTACATCGATTTCTCGACCGCATCGTGGTCCACATAGCTCATCGTGGAGTTGGCCTGAGGATCGAGATCGATGAGAAGGGTCGACAAACCCTTCGTGGCGACGGCCGCAGCGAGATTGATGGTGGTGGTGGTCTTCCCTACCCCACCTTTCTGGTTCGCGACCGTAATGATCATTCCCGGTGGCGGATTCTATCAGGTCGGGAAACAGGAGTCAGGAAACAGGATCCAGGAAGCAGGATCCAGGAAACAGGATTCAGGAAACAGGATTCAGGATCCAGCGATTCGCGGAAGCTCCAGCTTTCATGAATCGCGATTGAAGAATGAACCGACCTTGTCCTCCCCGGCCGCGAATCAGACTTCGCGGGAGCGCATTACCGCGCAGGATGCCGTGTCCTGACCCTTGCAATCACTCCTGGCTGCCGGTTTCTGCTGCTTCCTGGATCCTGCTTCCTGACTCCTGTTTCCTGACTCCTGGATCCTGTTTCCTGACTCCTGCCTCTCTACATCTCGTATTTCCCGAAGTCTTCCGGCCGCATCTGCTCGAGCCACTTCTTCACCGAGTCCTCGGAAGCCTGATCCGGCTTGATCGTCCGGGCCTCGTCGAGCACCGAGCGCGCGACGAAGATCGGAGCCTTCGTCCGCAGAGCGAGCGCGATCGCGTCGCTCGGGCGGGAATCGATCGTGAGCGAGCGTGACGACGAGTCGATGTGGATCTTCGCGTAGAAGGTGTTCTCGCGAAGGCCGTCGATAACGATCCGCGTCACGACCGCCTCGAGCGTCGACAGAACCGACTTCAGCAGATCGTGGGTCATCGGCCTCGGCGTCTCGACACTCTCCAGCTCGAGGGCAATGGCGTTGGCTTCGAAAATCCCGACCCAGATCGGCAGATACGTCGAATCGGCGTCGTCCTTCAGAACGACAATCGGAGAGTTGGCTACCGGATCGAGCATCAATCCCTTGATCGTCATGGCCACTTCTTCACTCAAGCCGCTTCTCCTTTCAACGTGTGATGCCTTGCTTCGATGATCTTTACCGGGACCAGAGCGCCGACACAATTGTCAGCTCCTCCGGTGAAATTCACGGTCAAGTTGTCGTCGGTACGTCCTGCCAGCTCCAGCTCCGATGCCCGGCTCGGACCCTCCACCAGGACATCGACCGTCTTTCCGACGTAGCCGTCGAGCACCTCGGATTGAATCCGCTCCTGAAACGCGAACAGACGGTTCAGCCGCTCCCGCGCCACACCTTCATCGACCTTGTCTCCGAGACGAAGCGCCGGCGTACCAGGCCGCTCGGAGTAGACGAAGGCGAAAAGCGAGCCGAAGCGGACTTCCTCGAGAAGCTCGAGGGTCTGGCGGAAATCGTCCTCCGTCTCCCCCGGAAAACCGACGATCACGTCCGTGGAGAACCGGATCTGCGGCATCGCCCCCCGGATACGGCCGACGATCTCGAGATAGCGTTCGGGCGTATAGAGCCGTTTCATTCGCCTCAGAATCCGCGATGAACCCGACTGAACCGGGAGGTGGAGGAATTTCGAGACGTTCTCGTTTCCTGCCATTGCGGCGATCATCGAGTCGTCGACCTCGGCCGGGTGGGATGTCATGAATCGGACGCGCCGGACCCCCGGGACGCCCGCGACGGCATCGAGCAGATCCCCGAATCCCGCGTCGCTCTCCGGGCATCTCCATGCATTGACCGTCTGTCCCAGAAGCTCGATCTCGGATCGTCCCGTCGAAACGGCGTGGCTCGTCTCCGCCACGATGCTCCGGAGCGATCGTGAGACTTCGCGGCCGCGCGTTGTCGGAACGATACAGTAGGTGCAGTTCTTGTTGCATCCCTCCACGACCGTGACCTGCGCCCGAACCTTCGAGGGCCTGTCGATCGAGAGCCAGTCGTAACGCCGGTCCGCCGGAAACTCTGTGGCGATGCGGCGCTCCCCATCGAGCACCTCGTCGAGGAGCCCGACCGTTCCGGGACCCATCACGAAGTCCACCCAGGGTGCCCGGTCGAGAATCCTTCCCGCTTCCTGCTGCGCGACGCAACCGGCGACGCCGATCTTCAATGGTCTCTCGGACTTCAGGCTGCGGAGACGCCCGAGATAGTGGTAGACCTTCTGCTCCGATTTGTCGCGAATACTGCATGTGTTGAGAAGGACGAGATCCGCCTCGGCGGGGCCGGTTGCCGGAGCCCACCCCCTCAGCGTCAGCTGGCCGGCGAGCCTCTGCGAGTCCAGATCATTCATCTGGCACCCCCAGGTCTCGATGAAGAACCGTCCAGAGGATGCCGTCACTCGTCCCCCAGCTCGTCGAGCTGTTTGCGCAGCTCGGCGCGTTCCTTCTGACTGGCCGCGAACTTCGCTTCCAGCTCTTCCCGCCGGATGTCGTCCTCAGTGGTATAAAACTCGTCTTCGTAACGTGCCAGGCGCGCTTCGATCTCCGCAATTTTGTCGGTCAACAGCTTCCGCTGTTTCTCGCGCAGAGCCTGCGTGCGGGCCGCCTGGACCGTCGCGGTCACGGCTTTCCGCGACTCCTCGGGGTCCTTTTTCGTGGCCGCTGCTGGCGGATCGTCCTGCTGGCGCCCGGAGCCCTCGAGCACGATGAGAGTTCCCTTCGTTTTGTCGAGGTCGGCGTTGGTCAGGCTGATGCGCGCCCCCTTCGATTCGGACGCGCTCTTCGCGGCCCTCACCATCCGGGACTCTGGAGAACGAGCAGGCTGTACCCGCCTTGTCTCCGGCGTCGTCGCCGCTTTCCTTCGATCGGCCGAGGCGGCTTCGGTGCGCCCGGACTCTTTCGAGGTTTGCTCGTTCTCGTCCGCCCGGGTCGATTCCCCGGCTTCGCTCGCTTCCTGGTCCTGAGACTGGAGCGCGTGCAGAGCGGCACCCGGCGCCAGCATCAACGCGGCGATCAGCGCAGTCTCAATTCTCTTCGACCCGGCCATATCGATCCTCCAATCTCACGACGTCGTCGAGCTCCGTGGTCGAAACTTCGGCGATGTCGGAGTCCTCGATTCCTTCGATCCGGTGAATCATTCGCGGGGGAACGTGGAACGCCTGACCCTCCCCCAGTTCGATTACACGACGCTGACTGTCCCATTCGACTGTCAGCCGTACTCGTCCTCGAACAACATAGAGGGTCTCTTCCTTCATTTCGTGATACTGCAGACTGAGCGATTCACCTCCGGTGACGTGGAGGATCTTGCCGACGTAACGGTCCGTTTTTGCGAAGATCAGCTCGTAGCCCCACGGCTTCGGGACGCGTACGACGCGCGCCGCCTGGAGCCTTCCCGGTTCCTTCTTCGTCATCCGAACCTCGAGAGTCCCTGCGGAATCCGCGTAGCCACCTGCTCGATGACGTACTCTTCGATCTCCTGCGCAGTCTTCCGGAGCAGGGCCTGTTCGGCGATCCGCCGCGAATCCGAATACTTCAGATTCGTGATGACGCTCTTGACCATCGGAATGGACGCCGGACTCATGGAAAAGTGCTCGAGACCCAGTCCCAGAAGAATCGCGGTAAAAATCGGATCTCCCGCCATCTCACCACACAGCGAGACCGGAATGTTCGCCTCGCTTCCGGCGCGGATGACCCCCCGTATCATCCGGAGCACGCCTGGATGGAAGGGCTCGTACAAATACTCGACGTTCTCGTTGCCGCGGTCGATCGCAAGGGAGTACTGGATCAGGTCGTTGGTTCCAATGGAGAAAAAATCGACCTCCGTCGCCAGAATGTCCGCGATCAGAGCTGCCGCCGGCACCTCGATCATGATCCCTACCGGAATGTCCTTCCGAAACTCGATCCCCTCGGCTTCGAGCTGCCGCTCGATCTCCTTGAGAAGCGCCTTCACGTGCCGGACCTCCTGGAGATTCGACACCAGCGGGAACATGATCCAGAGATCCCCATGCACCGACGCACGATAGAGCGCTCGAAGCTGGGTCCTGAACATATCCCTGTGCCTCATGCAGAGACGCAGACCTCTCAGGCCGAGCACCGGGTTGTCCTCATCGCTTCCGATGACTTCCCGCGCGAGTTTTTTTCCGCCGAGATCGAACGTCCGGATGATCGTCGTATTCGGAGACATCTTCTCGAGCAGCTCCCTGTAGACCTCGTAGTGCTCGTCCTCCGAGGGGAGGTCCGGACTTTTGGAGATGTAGAGAAACTCCGAGCGATAGAGACCGATCCCCTCGGCGCCGAACCGGATCGCGTCGTTGACCTCCGGGACGAGCTCGATATTCGCTCGGAGCGTCACAGTCCGCCCGTCACGCGTGACCGGCGGAACGTCCCGGTTCTCGAGCAGCCGGCCCTCCTGCTCGCGATGCCTCCGCTCGCGACTGAGGCATTCCTCGATCATCGCCCGGGACGGATTGACGTGGATTGTCCCCTCCCACCCGTCGATGATCACCAGCTCCTCGTTATCGATCATCTCGGTCAGGCGCGGAACGCCGATCACTGCCGGAAGGAAAATCGATTTCGCGATGATCGAGGTATGTGAGGTCCGCCCGCCGGACTCGGTGGCGAAGCCGACGATCGGCTTTCGGTTGTAATGGACCGCGTCCGACGGTGTCACATCATCGGCCAAAATGATCACGTCATGCTCGATTTCCGACAAATCATGACGGGCGTTCCCCTCCAGACTCTCGATCAGCGTCCGGGCAACGTCCGAGATGTCCTCCCCCCGTTCCCGAAGATAGGCGTCCTCGAAGCTGTCGAAACGGGCGAGGAGCTCATCCTTGACGGTGGTGACGGCCCACTCCGCACTGATCAATTCGGACTCGATGCGCTGCCGGATCTCGTCGACGAACGAAGGGTCTTCGATGATCATCGCGTGTGCGTCGAAGATCGAGGCATACTCGTCGCCCATCGAGCGGGTGACCTTTTCGCGCAGGTCCTCGATCTCGGCTTTCGTGTGGGCGATCGCCTGATCGAACCTTCGAAGCTCTTTCGCGACGTCGTCCGGGCGGATCGGGACGCGATAGATCGATCCCCCTCGCTTTTCGAGAATGAGGGCGCGTCCGATCGCGATGCCGGGAGAGACGCCTGTCCCCTTGTAGGTGCGAAGTCTGCCTCGCGGTTCCTCGGTCATGGTGGTCACGGCCTGGTCACTCCGACTCGTCGAACTTGTCGTCGAAAAGCTGCTGGATCGACTCGATCGCCTCGTTTTCGTCCGATCCGTCGGCCGAGATGGTGATCTTCGATCCTTTGGCGGCTGCCAGCAGCAGAACCCCGAGAATGCTCTTTCCGTCGACCTCCTCGGAACCCTTCTTCACCTTGATGTCGGAGGCGAACCGGGCCGCCGTGTGAACGAGCTTCGCGGCAGCTCGCGCATGAAGGCCGAGCTTGTTGCTGATCTCGATCTCACGCTCGATCACTTCTCCTCCCCTCCGGCCGCCTGCTGATGCAGCAGCTCGGAGGCGACGCAGATTGCCCGAGCGCCCTTCTCCCGCACGATCTGCGAGATTTGCGATAGTTCGCAGTCTCCGCGATTCAACGCTCCGAACTTCACGATCATCGGCAGGTTCACACCTGTAATCACCTCGACTTTTCCCTCCTGCATGAACGGCATGCTGAGATTGCTCGGCGTTCCGCCGAACATGTCGGTGAAGATGATCAGATCGGTTCCCCGGCGAATGATTCGATCGACGGCGGCACGAACCCTCTCCTGGGCCCGGTCGACATCTTCATCCCAGTCAAGAGTCAGCGCCTCGATCCCTTCGATTGTGCCTTCGATTCTCTTCGCAGCTTCCAGAAGCTCGTCTGCGAGCCCCCCGTGCGTGACGATCAAACCATGGATCAATGCCAGGAGCCTCCTCTCACGTTACTTCAAGGGATCATTATCGCACCGCGGCCCGAACTCATTCCTTCGCCTGAGCGGGTCGATGGCAGCGGCAGTTGTCGGGTGCTATGCTCGGGCGCCGTGAAGAAGCGTACCGCATCACGCCTCGACGGGTTCACTCAGTCCGACATTCGCCGGATGTCGGTCCTCTGCACCGAGGCCGGCGGCATCAACCTCGGTCAGGGCATCTGTGACATCGACACCGAGCATCTCGTCGCCGAGGGCGCCATTGACGCCATCAGAGAAAACCTCGCGACCTACTCCCGGATGGATGGAATCGATCTGCTCCGCAAGCGCATCGCAGAGAAAGCCGCCAGCTTCAACCGGATCGAAGCAGATCCGGACGGGCAGATCATCGTCACGGTCGGAGCGACCGGTGGATACGCGATGGCGGTCCTGGCCACGCTCGAGCCGGGAGACGAGATCATCGTCTTCGAACCTTGGTATGGCTACCACGTCAGCACGCCGAAGCTGCTCGGCGTCGGCGTCCGTTCGGTCCGGACCCATCCTCCCGACTGGCGCTTCGATCCGGACGAGCTCGCGGCCGCCTTCAATGACCGGACCCGGGCAATCGTCGTCTGCACTCCCTCGAATCCGTCCGGCAAGGTGTTCCGGCGTGAAGAGCTCGAGCTGATCGGCCAGCTCGCGATCGAGCACGACTGTCTCGTCTTCACCGACGAAATCTACGAATACATCGTCTACGAGGGGAGCGTCCACCTCTCGATGGCATCGATGCCGGGTCTGGCCGATCGCGTCATCACGATCTCCGGCTTCTCGAAGACTTTTTCGATCACTGGCTGGAGGATCGGATACGTGATCGCTCCTCCCGACATCGCTCCCGGGATTGCGCTTCTCAACGATCTCTTCTACGTGTGCGCCCCAACCCCGCTGCAGTGGGGTGTCGCGGCGGGTCTCGAGATCGATCAGAGCTACTACCGGAAGCTCGCCGAGGACTACGAGGACAAGCGCGACATGCTGGCATCCGCGCTGAGGGATGCGGGCTTTCAGCCGTGGGTACCGCAGGGCGCCTACTACATGCTGGCTGGTACGGGAGGTCTCGGCTACGATCACTCCCGCGAGGCCGCGGAATCGCTTCTGGAGCGGG
Source organism: Acidobacteriota bacterium (assembly GCA_019347945.1). NCBI lineage: Bacteria > Pseudomonadati > Acidobacteriota > Acidobacteriota bacterium. Next base: position 34,276 of record JAHWKK010000006.1, read on the forward strand.
CGGGAGTCGCAGCAGTCCCCGGCGCCGCCTTCCACCCGCCGGGAGCCGGAGAAGACCTTCTCCGATTCTGCTTCGCGAAGAGTTTCGAAGATCTGGAAGAAGCCTGCCGGCGTCTCAGGGACTTCGGCAGAAAAGGAGATTGAGCTGAATGCAGGATTACTACGAACCGAAAATTGGCGAGAAGGCGCCCGACTTCGATCTTCCCTCCACCGACGGCAGCGACGTCAGCATCTCCGATTTCAGGAAGAAATGGGTCGTCCTCTACTTCTACCCGAAAGACGACACGCCGGGATGTACCGCCGAAGCGTGTTCCTTCCGCGACTACCGCGCCGAGCTCAGAAAAGAGGGTGCCGAGATTCTCGGCGTGTCGACGGATTCCCTCGAGTCCCACGAGAAGTTCCGCGAGAAATACGACCTCCGTTTTCCCCTCCTTTCGGACAGCACGGCCGACATTGCCAAGATGTACGGAGCGTGGGGGGAGAAGAACTTTTACGGACGAAGATCATGGGGCGTCAAAAGGATCACCTTTCTGATCGGACCCGATGGTCGCATCCGAAAGATCTATCGGAAAGTCGATGCGAAAACACACGGTGAAACCCTTCTGAACGACCTCCGCGAGCTGAAAAAGGAGAAATGAGGACGGGATACGGGGTCGGGTCTGAACTTGGAACTTAACTCCGAAAACGTTTGATCAAGCGCCGCTTTTGGGAGTTAAGTTCCAAGTTCAGACCCGACCCCGCCTCAACGCCGTATGTTGGTGGTCATCAACCCCCCGCCCAGATTCTTCGCCCGCGCTCCGCCGGGCTCAGAATGACGAATGTTCTGTTTGCGCGAAGTGACGATCAAGGACGAATGTTTGCTCTCGCGAAACCCACCCCTTCGTCATCCTGAGCAGGTGACCGGCGCCTTGCGCCGGTGAAGCGCAAATGACATCCGGGCCCAGAAAGGTCCGCACGTGCATACTCAAACCGACGTCATCCCGAGCGGGCGGTCGGGGCGGGCAAGCGAGGGACCTCGCAGGCTGGGACAGTCGGGCCAAGCGGAGCGCTGAAGGGTGGCCTGGGCGGCTCGCGAGTGGGTGGCCCCTTCCCATTTCACTCTTCACTCTTCACTCGTCACTCTTCCAAGTCGAGCTCCGAGTCCGGTTCGACGTCATAGGGATCCACGCCGCGCCGGAAGATCCGGGCCGGAAACCTCCCCCCCGCCGTGTACGTCTCCCCCTCGACTCTGATCAGGCTCCCCTCCCGGATTCCGACCACGGGGGTCTCGTTCTCTTCGAGGTACTGGATCAGCCGCTCTTCCCGAGTCTCTCCCATGTGTGACGACGCGGGATCGGGATCGGTGTAATGCGGATTGATCTGAAAAGGGACGATTCCAATCGCATCGAACGACGCCGGCTGAACGATCGGCATGTCGTTGGTCGTTCGGATCGTCGGAGCGGCGACGTTCGATCCGGCGCTGCTTCCCATGTATCGGAGCTCGCCCGACGCGACACGGTTGCGAATCACCTCGACGACTCCGGCACGCTGAAGCCGGTCCAGCAGCCGGAACGTGTTGCCTCCTCCGACGAAGATCGCCGATGCCTCGTTGATCGCCGCGACCGGATCATCCGATTCGTGGATCGACGAGAGCCCCAGTCCGAAGGAGTCGAAGGCCGAACCGACCTGTCTCGCATAACCTTCATGATCGCTGAGCGCCCATGGCACGAAGAGACAGTTCTCCGAGTCCTTCAGAAATTCACGGATCTCGGTCGAACACCACTCGAGCATCGATTCGCCCGACAGCCTCGAGTTGCTGAGCAGCAGCGCCTGCTTCATTCCACGCCTCCCCCGGCGAGCCGCTCGAGCTCGAATACGACCGATGCGGTCGCAATCGTATCGGTGCTCTCGAAACCGGGCACGGGCACCGCGTCGTATCGGAGGCCGTACGACACCTTCAACGCCAGCAAGCCGGTCAGGTCCGCCTTCAGGCCGACCTGGGCGTCGATTCTGTAGTCGTCGGTATCATCGAAGTTCGGCTCGAATCTGATGGACTGTTCCGAGCTGGCCGTTTCCGACAGATCCCACACGCTTCTGACGGCGAGGAGCGCCCCGGCGTACTCCTGGTCCGATCCGTCGGTCAGCTCCTCCATGTTGTACGTCGCCGCCGCAATGGCATTCACCGACCAGTCCTCGCGATCGATCGCGCGCCAGTCGGCCCCGAGGTCGACAGTCGAGCGAAAATCGATCCCGGCGAACCGGTTCTGTTCCCCGAGAATACCGCCGGTGATCGAAAGCCGGTCCCGGATCAGCCTCGACGCCCGTCCTCCGAGAGTGAACGCTTCCGCGACCGTCTCCCCTCCTTCGCTCGCCTCGAGAGCTCCCGCGATCAGCAGATAGCGCCAGTCACCCTGCTTCCGCTCGTAGTTGGAGGCAAGCCCGAACGACGAGGATTCGCTGTTTCCCGTCGTCGACAGCCAGGAGATGCCGGCGTTGAAGCGATATCCATCCACGTCGAGCGCGTCCGCCGAAGCGGGCAGCGACAGGCCGCTCAAAACGAGTGCGACGAGCAGTCCTGTTTTCTTCATCCATTCCATTCGGGAAGTACCTCCGCGTCTGCAATCAATGTTGCCGTCGCGTCCTTTTCGGACAGGACGGGGTCGGTGATTGGCCAATCGATTCCGATGGCCGGGTCGTCCCACCGGATCACCCGGTCATCGGGACCGTGCCACAGCTCCGTGCATTTGTAGATGACGTCCGCCTCGTCCGAGGTGACGCAAAACCCGTGGGCGAAGCCCGGCGGAACCCAGAGCATTCTCCGGTTGCGATCGCTGAGCTCCGCCGCCGTCCACCTGAGAAACGTCGGCGAGCCTCGCCGGATGTCGACCGCGACGTCGAAGATCTCCCCTCTCACTGTCCTGACGAGCTTTCCCTGAGGCCTCGGTTCCTGATAATGCAGCCCTCGAAGCACGCCGTAAGCCGAGCGAGAGTGGTTGTCCTGGACGAACCGGGCAGGGATTCCGGCGCTCTCGAACCGCCGGGAATTGAAGGTTTCCATGAAGTAGCCCCGGGCATCCTCGAATACGTCCGGCTCGATGAGCAAAACTCCCGGCAGGTCGGTCTCGATCACGTTCATCGGCGCGGAATCATACACGGCGAGAGCCGACTCTCCACATTGGTAACCCTGCTAGAATCCGGCCGCAGGAGGCCGTCATGATCCCGATTCTCGAGCTTTGGGTGCCCATACTCCTCTCCGCCGCCCTCGTCTGGATTGCAAGCGCGATCATCTGGATGGTCCTCCCCCATCACAAGACCGACCTCGAACCCCTCCCTGATGAAGATTCGGTCATGAAGGCAGTCGGCCCCGTTCCGCCCGGCGTCTACTCGATGCCGTACGTCAGGGAATGGAAATCCATGACTCCGGAGCTGAAGGAGAAACTCGCCAGAGGCCCATCCGGGTTCGTGACGATTCTGAAGTGGTCGCCCAACATGACCAGGCAGCTCTCGCTCTGGTTCGTCCACCTGACGATCATCGGCATCTTCGTCGCCTACATCGCCGGTCGCACGCTTGCGCCAGGCACCGAATACCTCGACGTGTTCCAGATCACCGGTGCGATCGCCGTTCTGGCCCATGGTGCGGGATCTTTCGTCGAATCGATTTACTGGGGTCGGCCCTGGAGCACGACCGTCAAGAACTCGATCGATGCCACGATCTACGGACTCCTGACGGCGGGGGTCTTCGCCTGGCTCTGGCCGTGAGATGAGGCAGGATATGAGGATTTGAGAAAAGGATATGAGGATTTGAGGATTTGAGGATCACCGCCTTCCGGAGTGAAGAGGCATCTTTGAGGCTCACAAATCGCGTCGATTCCGCGAGCCACCGCCCAGATCCTTCGCCGTCCTTCGGCGGCTCCTAATGAAACGACCACGAAATTGCGTGGACTTCGACCTTTTGCAGCGCTTCGCTTGGCCTGATGTCCCAGCCTGCAGGGTCCCTCGCTTGCCCACCCGACCGCCCGCTCGGGACGACGTCGGTTTTGAGTAGGGGGTGCGGAGTTTTGCGGGCTCCGGTTTTCATTCCCGCTTCACCGCTCAACGCGCCGGTCAATTGCTCAGGATGACGAGTGCTTGCTCGTGCCGGCCCGATCCTTAAATCCTCAAATCCTTACATCCTCATAGCCTTGTCATCCGGCGGTTCTTCGGGATTCTCTTCCCCTTCCGGAGGGAGGGGCTCGGCGGGTTCGAGAGGTTCGACCGGCTCATCCTCTTCGACAGGCGGTTGCTCTTCCACCGGTTGCTCCTCGGTTTCCACGGCGGGTTCTTCGCCGCTCGTTTCGACATCCGGGAGCATGGATTCTTCGGGCGTGACGTCGTCGGCCGATTCCGTGGTTTCCGATTCCTCGATTTCCGCCTCGCTCTCAACGCGACGATCGGCGATGTAGCCCCAGCGCTGCATCCTGGAGACGATGATGTCCCGACGGGATTGAAGATACGGTCCCGGATTTCCCGGGTTCATCTTTCGCGGATTCGGCAGACTTGCAGCGAGCAGTGCCGCCTGCGACGGTGAGAGCGACGAGGCGGGGACTCCGAAATAGTGCCAGGCGGCCGCTTCCGCTCCGTAAACTCTCTCACCCATCTCGACGACGTTGAGGTAGAGCTCGAGAATCCGTTTCTTGGAAAGCTTCCGCTCGAGCTGTTTCGCGATGAGGAGCTCCTTGAGCTTCCTCCAGGGAGATCGGGAGGGTGACAGATAGAGATTCTTCGCGAGCTGCTGCGTGATCGTCGACCCTCCCCGGCCGAGACTCTTCTTCTCCCACGCTTCCCGTGCGACCTTTTCGAGCTCTTCGGTATCGAGCCCTTCATGCTCGTAGAAGCGGCTGTCCTCCGAAACGATGACGGCGGCCCGGAGATTCGGAGAGATCCGATCCCACGGGACGAAGCGGTAATCGAGCTCGTCGGACTTCCCCGCATCCCGCAGCTCTTCCTTCCGCTGCTCCATGAATGCCGTCGTTTCGGGATTCGTGGTGGCCAGTTTGCCCACCCGCGAGAAGGTGATCAGCTGCCAGAGGAGAAACACCCCGAGAATGGCACCCAACGCGATCAGAACTTTCTTGAGCATTTCCTAGCGCCTCCGTCAGCGAAGCCGATGCACGGACCGGACCCCATTCGCTGAAGTTCGAATTGAGCGAGTTTGATCGCTCTGCCCGTCGTCTTTGTGAGAGAAGGATATGAGGATGTAAGGATTTGAGGATCACCGCCCTCTGGAGTGAACCGAAGAAGAATCCGGTACTGGCGTTTCGCGAGCCACCGCCCAGATCCTTCGCCGCGCTACGCCGGCTCCTGATGAAACGACCACGAAATTGCGTGGACTTCGACCTTTTGCAGCGCTTCGCTTGGCCTGATGTCCCACCCTGCAAGGTCCCTCGCTTGCCCACCCGACCGCCCGCTCGGGACGACGCCGGTTTGAGTATGGGGTGCGGAGTTTTGCGGGCTCGGTTTTCATTTCCGCTTCACCGGCGCAACGCGCCGGTCAATTGCTCAGGATGACGAGTGTTTGCTCGTCCCTGGACCGATCCTACATCCCCCACATCCTGAATACTCACCCTCTTCCATCCTTAAATCCTGAAATCTTCATATCCTTTCCTCACATCCTCATATCCTCACATCCTCATATCCTTTTCACAGCAATACGTCGCTTTCTCACCCGGTTAGGGTAAATTCGCGGCCAGCCGGAACGACGCACCATGAAATACTCGATCACGACAGCAATTCATTACGTTAACGACCTCCCCCACATCGGCCACATCTACGAGAACGTGACGGCGGACGTCGCCGCCCGCTATCACCGGCTCATCGGAGACGACGTCTTCTTCCTCACCGGCACCGACGAGCATGGGCAGAAGATCCAGCGATCGGCGGAGAAGGAAGGCATCGCGCCGATCGAGCTCGCGGATCGTGTGGTCCGCAATCATCACGAGCTATGGAAAACGCTCGCGATCAGTCATGACGACTTCATCCGCACGACCGAGCCGCGACACAAGGCCGGAGTCTACGAGCTCATCCGGCGAATCCGGGAGCGCAACCCCGACGACCTCTACGTCGGTGAGCACTCCGGCTGGTACTGCCAGAGCGAGGAAGCCTTCATTCCCGATTCGCAGCTCGTCGACGGGCTCTGCCCCGACGGTCACAAGGTGGAGAAGACGACCGAGCGCAACTACTTCTTCCGACTCTCGGCCTGGGAAAAGCCGCTTCTCGACTTCTACCGCGCCAATCCCGGGTTCGTCAGACCGAAGACCCGTTTCAACGAGATCATCTCGTTCGTCGAACAGGGCTTGAAAGACCTCTCGGTCTCGCGGACCTCGATCTCCTGGGGCATCCCCTTTCCCGACGATCCGGAGCACGTGATCTACGTCTGGATGGATGCGCTGACCAACTACATCTCCGCGATGGGCTTCGGCAGCAACGATCAAACGCTGCTCGAGAAGTACTGGCCGGTCGACGTTCACCTCATCGGCAAGGACATCGTTCGTTTTCACGCGGTCTACTGGCCTGCCTTCCTGATGTCGGCCGGGATCGAGCTCCCGAAGAGCATCATCGGGCACGGCTGGTGGCTCCGGGACGATCAGAAGATCTCGAAATCGACGGGCAACATCGTTCGTCCCAATCACATCATCGAGCGATTCGGTCCCGATGCCCTCCGCTATTACATGACCCGCGAGATGAGCTTCGGACAGGACGCCAACTACTCGGACGAGGCGTTCGTACAGCGGTTCAATGCCGACCTCGCGAACGATCTCGGCAACACCCTCTCACGCGCGCTGAAGATGTCGCGGACGTATTTCGACGGCAGCACCCCGCCGGTCGAGTGCGGCGACAGCGATATCCGGACCCGGGCGCTCGCGGTGATCCCTCGATGGAGGGACGCGATGGACGGCTGGAACTTCCAGCGTGCGCTCGACGAGGTGTGGGATCTCCTCAATTCGATCAATGCCTATATCGTGGCCCGCGAGCCGTGGAAGCACTACAAGGAGAAGGGCGCCGACGAAAGTCTCTCCCGCATCCTCTGGAATGCTCTCGAAGGTCTGCGGCTGGTCTGGGTCATGATGTCACCCGTGATGCCGCGGGTATCCTCGGCGGCTTTTCGCCAGCTCGGGATCGAGCCGGAGTCCACCGGGGCGCGCGCGCTCGAATGGGGATCTCTGCAGACCGGCCTCGCGCTGCCCGAAGGAGAAGCGCTCTTTCCCAGAATCGATCAGAAACAATTCCTCGAGGAGATTTCGATGACCAGTCAGGACAAATCCGGCCCCCCGATCGACACCACTCAGGCGGCGAACCCCGCGGCGACTCGAAGCGACGACACTGCGAGCCCTCCCCCGGCGGGAGGAACCGGAGTCGCGCCTCGCGAGACCACCGAGGCCCAGCCTCCCGACGCGACGGAGATCTCGATCGATGAATTCTTCCAGACGAAGTTGCGCGTCGCCGAGATTCTCGAGGCCGAGAGAGTCGAGAAGTCGAACAAGCTCGTGAAGCTGCGGGTCTCGACCGGCGATGGCGAGCGGACGGTGGTCGCCGGAATCGGCAAGGCCTACGACCCCGCCGAGCTCGTGGGACGCAAGGTGGTCATCGTCGCGAATCTGAAACCGGCGAAGCTGATGGGGATCGAGTCACAGGGGATGATCCTCGCGGCCTCGGTCGACGGCGTCCCGTCGCTTCTCGGTGTCGACCCCGCCGTCCCCCCCGGAACCGAAGTCCGCTGACGCCGGCGCCTTCCGCGGACCACGAACCCGAGCGAGGCACATCGCTTGCTCTCGGGAACGCGGATGATGCGGCGTGCAGGGTTGCTTCCACTGATCTTCGTTCTTCTGGTGCCGGCGTGCCGTGAGCGGTCCGAACCGGAGGAAGGGACGGTCCCCGGTGAAACGGATACCGTGGCGGCCGGAGGAATCGTCGCCCCGCCACCGCCTGCATTGCGTGCCCGCCTCGACGAGATTCAGCCGGCAATTCCCATCTATCCCGGAGCGGAGGAACAGCGACAGAATGGCGACTCGTTCGACCTCGTCACGAATGATCCTTTTCCGATGGTGTGGCACTACTATGTGACCTACCTCGCGCAATTCCGCGCCTGGGACCATCCGGCCCCGTACCCTTCGAGGAACGAGTCTGCTCGCCGGCTGGTCATTCCGCTCAATGAAGCGATGAAGCAGCCGTTCATTCCGGGCTCGGCGATTCCGGACGGCTCTCCGAGCGTCATGCTCGAGCTCAGGGAAATGCCCAGCGGCGCGGGGACATCAATCCGCTACGCGATCCGGAATCGCGAGCCGATACCTGATGCTGACGAGGCGGGCGACGACGCGGCGCGAACCACCACCACCGCCGACTGATCGAGGCGCTGCTAATTCACGTGAGGCATTCGTCGCGACCAGGCCCGTAACCGGTCGAGAGCCCGCTCGCCGCCGTACTTCTCGACGATGATGTCGTCATGCTCGTCGGCGACCATCGCAACGTTGTCGAGCGATGAGATCAGCTGATCGGGATCGAGACGCCGCCCGAGGAATGCGTGGCTGTAGAAGACATCGTTGTGAACCATGCTGAACGCACCCATCGGCAGCTCGGCGTTGAAACGGAGCAGCTCTCGCGTCAGCCCGGCCGTCGGCTCCACCCCGTACACGCAGAACGCCACGATCTCGACGATCGCATCATCCTGTCCGTACGGCTCGATCGAGATCTCGACGAGCGTCGAGCCGTATTTCAAATAGAAGTCGCAGTGCTCCGCGTCGTCGAAGTGTTCGTCGACGAGCATGTCGAGATAGCCACGAATCTGCAGATACACCTTCTCCTGGCAGGGAGTGTGGAATCTCTGTCGGGTAGTAATGCTCACCCGGTCATTATAGGTCGCCGGGGTCCGGCCGTGCGACCAGACGGTTACGATCCGCTTCGCGAGTTTGAGCGCGCGCGACGATCTGCGACAATGGCCGTATGCCGACCAGGTACTGGCTGATGAAATGCGAGCCATCAGCCTACGACATCGAGGATCTCGAGCGCGACGGAAAGACCAGCTGGGAAGGCGTCCGTAACTATCAGGCGCGGAATCTCATGCGGGATCAGATGCAGACCGGCGACAAGGTTCTCTTTTACGCTTCCAACGCCGATCCCTCGGGCGTGACCGGTGTCGCCGAGATCGTCCGGGAGGCGTATCCCGATCAATCCGCCTTTCAGAAGAAACACCACTACTTCGATCCGAAGAGCGACCCCGAGAACCCGACCTGGTACATGGTCGACATCGGATTCGTCGAGAAATTCGACGGTACCGTTTCGCTCTCCGAGATGAAGGACGAGCCGAAGCTGGCCGGCATGATGGTCACCCGGAAGGGATCACGGCTCTCGGTACAGCCCGTCGAGCGCGAACACTTCCAGACGGTCGTCAGGATGGGCCGCGCGAAGAAAGCGAAAAAGAAATGACGGGAGTCGCGGGAGAACAGTTCGCCACCGGATCGAAGGAGATCTCGATCGGCTACATCGCGCACCTGCTCTACGGCGCCGGCTTCATCGACGCACAACAACGCGCGGAGATCGACCAGCTCGACAAGCAGAAGAAAAAAGTCCTCGACCGCAAGCGCAGCGAGGATGAGCCATCTCCGATCGCCACGGTGTCGGCGCTCAATCTCACCGACGCGAGCCAGCAGGGGACGAAGATCGACGACATTCTGATCGCACGATTGATCGCCGAGGATGCCGATCTCCCCTACTTCAAGATCGATGCGTTGAAGCTCGACATCGACCTGATCGAAAAAAAGATCTCGCGCCCGTTCGCGCGCCGGCATCGAATGCTCCCTGTGGCCGTGAGGGACGGCAGGCTTCGCGTCGCCGTCGTCAATCCCTTCGACGTCGCGTCGATCGAGTCGTTCCGGAACATCGCCGGGCAGGAGATCGAGCTCGTCGTCTCCTCGGAAGCCGACGTGATGCACGCGATCAACGACATCTACGGGTTCCGCTCCTCGGTCACCAAGGCGGAGCGCGACCTCCGCGGCGGAATGGATCTGCTGAATCTCGAGCAGTTCGTCCGGCTGAAGTCGAACCAGGAAATCGAAAGCTCCGATCAGCACATCGTCAACGCCGTCGACTACCTGCTCCAGCACGCGTATGACTCGCGCGCGTCCGACATCCACATCGAACCGAAGCGCGAGCACGCACTCGTCAGATTCCGGATCGACGGCGTGCTTCATCCGATCCAGCGCGTGCCGCGTCTGGTCAACCTGGCCGTGACCTCGCGACTCAAGACGATGTGCCGAATGGACATCGCCGAGAAACGGCGGCCTCAGGACGGGCGAATCAAGACCGAGCGGGAGGGGAAGGAAATCGAGCTCCGCGTCTCCACGCTTCCCACCGCCTTCGGCGAGAAGATCGTCATGCGCATCTTCGACCCCGACGTTCTCCTCCGCGATCTCAAGGAGCTCGGATTCGAAGACGACGAGATGAATCGTTTCACGAACTGGATTCATCGTCCCCACGGCATCATCCTCGTTACAGGTCCGACCGGCTCCGGAAAGACGACGACCCTCTACTCAGCCCTACGGCTCGTCTCGAGCCCCGAGGTCAACATCACGACGATCGAAGACCCGATCGAGATGATCTACGACGAGTTCAATCAGACCTCGGTGCAGAACAAGATCGGCGTCACCTTCGCCTCCGCGCTCCGAACGATTCTTCGCCAGGATCCCGACATCATCATGGTCGGAGAGATCCGTGACCTCGAAACGGCGCAGAACGCCGTTCAGGCCGCGCTGACCGGTCACCTCGTCTTCTCGACGCTGCATACCAATGACGCCGCGACCTCGATCACCCGTCTGATCGATCTCGGCATCCAACCGTTCCTCATCTCCTCGACACTCGTCGGCACGATGGCCCAGCGACTCGTCCGGAAGATCTGCGACGGCTGCAAACGGAATCGCCCGCTCTCGCTCGAGGAAGCCGGGATGCTCAACCTGAAGACCCCCTCCGGAAAGCGAATCGTGGTGAAGGAGGGAGAGGGTTGTCAGAAGTGCCGCAACACCGGATATTTCGGCCGCAGCGGGATCTTCGAGCTCCTCGAGATCGATTCGACGATGCGGGAGCTCATCGATCGCTCCGAGGACTTTCTCACGATCAAGGACGTCGCCACGAAAAACGGGATGCGCACACTGCGCGAGTCGGCGCTCCGCAAGCTCGCCGAGGGTGTGACGACCTTCGAAGAAGTCATCCGGGTGACCGGAATCTGAGGTCGGACAGTCGGACCTGTCAGACATGTCTGAAGTCTGCCTTCAGCTTCCCGGATAGATGTACAGATCGACCACGATCTCCGGCATCCGATGCCCGATCTCTTCTCCGGTGACGCGCCGGTCGTACGCCATCCCGAGACGCTCCGCGACCCGCTTCGATGCCACGTTCTCCGGATCGATGATCGCCACAACCCTCGGCTTTCGCATCACCTCGAGCACGTGATCCCTCGCCGCCCTCCCCGCCTCGGTTGCGAATCCCCTTCCCCAGGCGTCGCGCGAAAAGATCCAGCCGATCTCGAAGTCCTCCGTGGTTCCGAGGCGCTGGATGCCGGCGATTCCGACGAGCCTTCCCGTCGCCTTCTCGATCGTCGCGCCCATGCAGACGCCGTCATCGCCGAGGTTGCGCGTCTGCCGCTCGAGAAATTCGGTGACCTTCTGCTCATCCCACCCCCCCGCCTGGCTGAGGTAGCGCATCACCTCGCCGTCGCTCGTAATCTCGACGAGAGCTGGACGATCTTCCTCGTTCCACGGCCGAATCGTGAGCCTTTCTGTTTCCAGCCCGAACATGCGGGAAAGCATATGAGGATATGAGGATTTGAGGATATGAGAGACAGAAATACGGCAGCTGGGAGCACGGGGCAAACCAACCTCCAACCTCGAACGGCCGCGTCGCGGCCCCGGGGTCGGGTTTTTGCACCTGCGAACCCCCAATGACCGATTCCACCGCCGACTTCACATCCCTCGGGCTCGAGTCGCGCCTGGTCGAGACGCTCGGCCGGCTCGGCTACGAAGCGCCGACGCCGATCCAGCAGAAGACCATCCCCCTCCTCCTCGAGGGCCGCGACCTGATCGGTCAGGCCCAGACCGGAACGGGGAAGACCGCGGCGTTCGCGCTCCCGATGCTGCAGAAGATCGACCGGAGCACCCAGACCACGCAGGCGCTCGTCCTCACACCGACCCGCGAGCTCGCCATCCAGGTCGCCGAGGCGATCCATACGTATGCCCAGGGTACGGGATTCGTATCGGTGCAGCCGATCTACGGCGGCGCGCCGATCAGCCTGCAGATCAAGCATCTCAAACGCGGCGTCCAGATCGTCGTCGGCACGCCGGGACGTCTGATCGATCATCTCAATCGGAAGTCGCTCTCGCTCTCGAGCATCTCGATGCTCGTCCTCGACGAGGCCGACGAGATGCTGCGGATGGGCTTCATCGACGACGTCGAGCGGATTCTCTCCGAGGCTCCGAAGGAGCGGCAGATCGCACTCTTTTCGGCGACGATGCCGCAGCCGATCCTCCGCATCGCGAAGACGCACCTCCGCGATCCGGAATCGGTGAAGATCGAGCATCGCGGAGTCGCCGCACCCGCGATCGAGCAGAAGTTCCTCAATGTCTCGCAGCACCAGAAACTGACGGCTCTCACACAGATCCTCGAGCTCGAGCAGAGCGAAGGAGTGCTGATCTTTACGCGCACCAAGCTCGGGGCCGCCGATCTCTCCGAGAAGCTCCAGGCGCGCGGCTTCGCCTCCGCCGCCCTCCACGGCGACATGACCCAGGCGATGCGCGAAGCGGTCGTCAGAAGGATGAGAAAGGGCGAGGTAGAGATCGTCGTCGCGACGGACGTCGCCGCCCGCGGGCTCGACGTCGACCAGATCACTCACGTCGTCAACTACGACATCCCCAACGACGTCGACGCCTACATTCACCGGATCGGACGCACCGGCCGGGCCGGGCGCAGCGGAACCGCGACGCTCTTCGTCACCCCGCGCGAGAAACGAATGATGCGCGACATCGAAAAGCACACCGGCACCTCGATCACGCCGATGAAGATGCCGACCAGGGCGGACGTCTCCGCGCGCCGTGTGGCCATTCTGAAGGAGGGGATCGCCGCTCAGATCGAACAGGGCGACCTCGATCTCTATCGCAACCTCGTCACCGAGCTCTCCACAGAAGGTCCACACGATCTCACGCAGATCGCGGCCGCGGCGGCCCGACTTGCGAGCAGCGCGGCGAGCTTCACCCCGCTCGAAGAAGCGATTCCCGAGATCGCACCCGAGCGCCCGAGAGATCGGGATCAGAAGGGAAAGCGCGGCGCTCCGCCGCGCGCCGACAAACGGCGTGACGACTCGAAACGTGCGCCGAAAGCGTTCGACCGCAAGCGTCGGGACGAGCCGAAGGTTCAGCTGATGATGGGAATCGGGAAGGAAGCAGGAATCCGCCCCGCCGACGTCGTCGGATCGATCGCAAACGAGGCCGACATCCCCGGCTCCGACATCGGACCGATCGACATTCGCGACGACTTCACGCTCGTGACGATTCCGGAGAGGTATGAGCGCCAGGTGGTCGGCGCGCTCAAGGCCGCCCGCTTCAAAGGGAAGCCATTCGACATCCGGACGGCGCGCCCCGGGCTCGGCCGGCCGCCCGCGGGCGGCGTACGAGACCGGGGGAAGCCACCAAAGGGAACGGTCAGAGGTGGCGCGCGATCCGGAAGGCCGGCCGGTAAAACGACGTCGGGCCGCTCCGGCGCTGGTCCTCGCAAACCCGTCAAGCGAAAGTAACCGAGCTCACGCTTTCGCCATCTCCGCGACCACATCGTCGACGAATCGCGCGCCGAATGCCCGCGCCGGAGTCCACGCGCCCGGCTCGACTCCTCCTTCCATGACCCGCTCTGCCGCGAGAACCGCGGAGGCGGCCGTGAAGGTGTAGCCCTCCGGAATGCGCATCGTTCTGGACCTGCGCACCCCCGAAGCGTTCAACGCCTCTCCCCAGAGCTCGATGTGCGCTTTCCCCCGCTCCGTTTCGTCCGGTCCGCTGCGGCGATCTGCGATCCGCAGCAGCAGCCACTTCACCGGCGGCAGACCCACCACGGGAAGCAGCCAGCGGAGCATTCTCATCCGGCGAATCGTCTTCGGATGCGTAGCCGTGTAGACGCGAACATTCGGAATGCCCGTCGTGTGAAACGCCGTCGAGACGTCTCCCCACGGAATCGTCATCGACGAGCGAGGCCCGGACTCGTAAGGAATCTCGCGGGAATCCCACGCGACCGGGACTCGGACGATCCTCCCCTCTTTCCGGATTGCACCTCCTTTTCCGATCCCCTCGATCATCGTCTTCAGCGTTCCTCTGCTGATCCCTCCCCTCTTCGAGGAAAACGCGAGGTCGAGATGAGACGCGTCCGCGACATCCTCCGCAAGCTTCGCCGCGAGGCAGTCGGTCGGCACGACGTCGAAGCCGACACCCGGGATCATCACGATGCCCGCATCCTTCGCTTCGGCGCCGAGGCGCATGATGGCCTCGAAGACCTCGATCTCTCCGGTGATGTCGAGATAGCTCACCCCACCTCGTATGCAGGCGCTCACCATGGGAGCGCTCGTCTGCTCGAAGGGTCCCGCGCAGTGGAGAACCAGCTCGACATCGGAAATCTCGCGGTCGATTCCCTCGTCGAGCGCGAATGCACGACCTTCGAGCCCGGTCGCCGAAGCGAGCTTTTCGATCTGCTCCGGATCCCTCCCCGCGATTACGGGGCGCATCCCTTTTCGAAGCGCCTCGGTGACGATCAGCTTCCCGGTGAACCCGTACGCTCCATAGATCAGCCACCGCTTCGACATGGTTCATTCTAACCAGCGGCGTCTCGTCCGATGAGAAAGCGCCGGTGGAGTGGCTCAATCGCCATGCGTTGTCGGACCTGTCAGACGTGTCAGACCTGTCGGACCCGTCAGACCTGGGCCGCACCTTCATCCGACGGCAGAGTGATTCGAGTCGCTACTTCCTGTCGTTGAGCGCCCAGTCGTAGTCGTCGTAGCGAACGCGAACTTCCGACGCTTCGTTGATCACTTTCAGCTTGTCAGGGCTGAGGTATTTCTTCAGGAAGGCGATGTCGCCTCCGGCTTTCTCGAAATCCTCACCGAACCAGTCCATGATCTTCGTCGTGTAGACGTCGAGCCGGTTGCGGCTCTTGCGAAAGTGCACGCCGAGCTTGCCATTGAGGAACTTGCGCGTCTGGTCGTCGAGCTGTGCGTCGAGCCGGGCGCCGACGTACGGCTCCTCCCGGATCGGCGGGCAGCTCTTCGCCGCGCAGTTGATCGCGAAGTGGATCCGTGGATCGCCGAAACCTTCGCGGATTTTCACGTTCTCGACGTCGTTGAGCGACATCGGCCCGTCCGGACCTTTCACGTAATTCTTCTTGAAGACGTTCAGTCTGATGATCGGATCGGTCGAGATCGACCGGATCGAATCGACCGGATAGTTGTCGGTGACTACCGACACGGCGCTGATGTTGTAGAGGTTGATCCAGTAGGCGAGCTGCTCATTCCGGTTCAGCGACGAAACGTCGACCTTCGCCATCTCGTTGCGCAGCTTCTCGAGCCTTGCCCGGTCACGCTTCAGAGCGGCGTAGTCCATGCCGCGCGCGGGATCGTAATGCTCTTTCAGAATCGCTCCCCATTCCGAATAGTCGGGTTCCGCCCCCTCGGAAACCACCGGGAACGCTGCCAGGGCCATCACCAGAAACGCCGTCGCTCGTCGCATCGTCACATTCTCCTTCAGGAGAGATTACTTCAAAGACGACCGGATGATTCCGGATACTTTCAAAAGTGCCCGTGGCGGGACCGATCCTGAATGTCTATTCGAGTGCGCAGGCTCGCGAGCGCGGAGGCTGCCGCATCGTTCCGAGGCCCGGCGTGGCTCGATCCGGAGGGCGAAAGGGCGCCCACTGCAGAGGCCTGGGGGATCCAGCGCCGGCGGCGCGGCAGAAAGTAGCGCGCTACTTTCTGACCGCCCTGCCGGGGCGCATCGATCTCTTTCTTCCATGGCTCGAGATTGTGCGCTTGACCCGGGTTATTCGCGGCAACGCGGCTCCACCCCGGGCTGCAAGGGGCCTGCGGATCGTGGCTTGGCTCGACGATAGCACCGCCGCTGCGCCTGGAAGCGCCGAGGCTCCGACGGCATCCAACTTCGCGAAGTCACCGGCGGTCGAAGACCAGCTTCCGGCCCGGGTGCGTGACGAGGGTGAGCGTGTCCCCCTCGAGCTCGTAGTTGACCGTTTCGGAGAGGTCGGTGGTGAACTGGCCCTCGAAGAGGAGGCGCCCCTCGTCCCGGCATTCCATCTCGTTCATCGAAATGGTCGTGATGTCGATCTCGTCACCTTCCGCCGTGTAGGTACCGGTGAAGCCCCGGCATCCGGCGAATCCCTCGATGCGGCCGCGTTCGAGCTCGAGCGTGATCGTGGAGCCGGTCGGGACCCTCGCCCCCTCCATCGAGCGAAGTCTCCACTCGGTACCGATCAGGTCGTCCGGGTTCATCCGGAGCGGCACCCTCCGGTCGTATACGAGGAGCGTGTTCCCGGAATCGTCACGAAGATGGAGCTGGCCGTTCTCGACCGACCAGCGGGAGACGCGACCGAATGCGCGGAGGTAAGCCGTCTCGCGGTCATTGGCGGCGCGTTCGGCGCAGGCGCGCAACGTCTGCTGCATATCTCCGAGCTCGAGCCTCGAGCCCGTCTGCGCATAGGTGCCTCCGAACCAGTTGCAACCGGCGTAACCTCCGAGCTGATCATGCTCGAACGTGAGGGTTACGCGGGGCTTGGCGGGCACCGGGTTTCCCTCGATCGACACGAGCTCCCACTCGGTATCGGCGAGCACCTTCAACTCGCTCGTGGCGTCAGTGACAGCGGAACCGCTGCAGCCGGCAACCAGGAGAACCGCAAACGCGAAGAGTCTCATGGCCTGCCGAGCGATCAAGAAGCACGCCACGGGTCATCCGATCGGATCGCGCACGTAGACGAGAATGCTGGCGTCAGGAATCGGCAGTGTTCTGCCCCGTATGCTCTGCAAGACCTTCCGATTCCAACTCATCGAGGAGCGAGTTGAGCCGCGACGGTTCGACCCCGGGGCGGAACCCGAGGGATCGCGGAACCACCTCGAATCTCGCTTCGGTTCGCTCGCCTGAAGATCCGGTCATCAGGCCACGCCGCAACGCATCGTTGACGACGTCACGAAAGGCAACACCCTGGACGGACGCACGCTCCCGCAGAACGTCGTAGAGATCGTCGTCGATGGTCAGGGTGGTCCGCATCTGAACCATATACCTGATGGCTTTGATGTCAAGATGCCGATCCGGATTTCTCCGCTTTTCGTTCGATTTCAGCAAGCCGACATTTGCGCGAGTATGTGACGGGGCGGCTCGGCAGGAGCCTCGCCCTCCCAGAGGATGCGGAACGGGCGCACAGAGTTCACTTCCTCCAATCCCTGATCCCTGATCCCTGATCCCTGATCCCTAATCCCTAATCGGGCGGCGCCACCTTTCGCCGATGCGGCGGGCCGGTCTCGATTGTCCGCCAGGCGATTGCCGCGAGAACGATCACGCCGCCGGCAATGGCCCACGGCGACGGCCGCTCTCCGAGGACGAGAAAGACCCAGACCGGGTTCGAGACGGGCTCGATCATTCCCGTGAGCGATGCGGCGGTGGCCGTGACGCTCTCGAGCCCTTTCACGAAGCAGGCGTACGCGAGCGCAATCTGGAAGACGCCGAGAAACAAGAGCCATCCGAGCGATACGGGAGTGACCGCGAGGTCGTCGAAAACGAAGGGAAACAGCGCAACCGCGACGAGGACGTTCCCCCACGTGACCGCGGCCTCGGCGCCGGCGCCTCTCTCGAACCGGAGTGCGACGACGAGAATCGCGAAGAAGATTCCCGAGACCAGGCCCATCAGATTCCCAGCCATCGTTCCTCCGCCGAAACGGCCGATGAAGAAGAGCGCCATCCCGCCGATGGCAACCGTGCAGGCGATCGCGTCGCGGCGCCGCAGCGTCTCCTTCAGCACGAGTGGAGATGCGACGAGCACCCAGACGACGCCACTGTACTGGAGAAAAATCGCGTTCGCCGCGGTCGTCATCTTCGTCGCGAGAACGAAGGTCGTCAGGCAGATCGCGTAACTTCCGATCGCGGTGAGGAACGGCACCGTCCATCGCACCGCCCTGGGACGAAAGATCGCAAAGAGGACGACGGCCGCGATCGCCGATCGGTAGAACGCGACCTTCAGCGCAGGGTCGGCGACCGATTTGATCCCGAGCCCGCCGCTCGACCAAAGCAGCGCCGCCGCAACGACCCACCAGATCCCGCCGAATCCGCTCTTCATCGAGCCCGAGACTATACGCACGATCCGGCCGGGCAGAACAGAAATCCCTCGGACCGGCGAGGAAACCGGTCCGAGAGGCACGGCCCCGCTCTGCCGTCCTCTTCCATCGCGAATGACGTTACAGACTCTCAAACTTCAAGAATGTCACCAGTGCCGGAAACGACAGGCGGGCCAGCGTGGGATAAGTTCCTGCGGTCCGGCACTGGGTCGGAGCGCACGACGGAAAAACTCACCCATGACGAAGACATTCGACCGCGATAATGCCACGTCCATCGGACTGCTGACCCTGCGAGTGGGGATCGCCGGCTTCCTGATGAC
This sequence comes from Acidobacteriota bacterium, assembly GCA_019347945.1. Classification (NCBI taxonomy): domain Bacteria; kingdom Pseudomonadati; phylum Acidobacteriota; species Acidobacteriota bacterium. Next base: position 52,959 of record JAHWKK010000006.1, read on the forward strand.
CCATGGCTGGGGCAAGCTTCAGATGATTCTCGACGATCAGTACGAGATGATGGGTGATCCGATCGGCATCGGGAATGTGGCGAGCCTCTGGCTTCTGATGTTCGCCGAGCTCATCTGCGGCGGCCTGGTCGTCATCGGACTCGCGACCCGGATCGCCGCGATCCCGCCGATCATCGCAATGGGCGTTGCCGCATTCGTCGCGCATGGGACCGATCCGTGGACGATGTCGGAGGGAGCGCGTCTGTTCTTCGAAGAGCTGTCGGAGTCGTGGGCGAGCAAACAGCCGGCGCTGATGTTCCTCGTCGTCTTTCTGACTCTGGCACTGACCGGGCCGGGCCGCTACTCGCTCGACGAGCTCATCCGGCGGCGGCGGGAGCGCGGGCACCAACCGGCCTGATCGACCCGACGTGACCTTCTCCGCGCAAATCTCATCGGATCGACACGATGACGCCACAATCGAGCTTCATACTTCCGATTGTGGAGGTGACACTTTGAGAAGAACCTGCGTAGCCGCTTCGATCCTGATCGCGCTGGCCGTCCCGCTGACTGGCGACGACCCTGCTTCGTGGACCCAGCCGGTCGAGCCATTTCGCGTCATCGGCAACGTCTGGTACGTCGGAACTGCCGACCTCACCTCGTGGCTCATCACGAGCCGGGAGGGTCACATCCTGATCGACGCTCCGATGGAGGAGAACGTCTCTCATATTCTCGGTGCGATCAGGAAGCTCGGATTTGATCCGCGCGACGTCGAGATCATGCTCAACAGTCACGCACACTACGACCACGCCGGCGGTTTCGCCAGGATGAAGGAGGCGACGGGAGCACGTCTGCTCGTTTCGGAGGCGGATGCCAGGCTCATCGAAAGCGGTGGAAGAGGTGATTTCGCCTTCGGCGACGACGCTACATTCCCTCCGGTAAAGGTCGACGGATTCGTCCTCGACGAGGAGGTGATCGAGCTCGGAGGCGTTCGCCTCACCGCGATGGCGACACCCGGCCACACGAAAGGAAGCACGAGCTGGCTTCTCGATGTCGTCGAAGTAGGAAAGAAGTACCGGGTCCTCTTCGCGAACAGCCTCTCCGCTCCTGGTTACCGGCTGGTCGGCAACGACAGCTATCCGGAGATCATCGAAGACTATCGACGAAGCTTCGAACGGCTCGGATCGGTCGACGCGGACGTCCTTCTGACCACGCACGGCAGCTTCATCCAGCTTCAGCGCAAGATCGAGGCGATGAAGGCCGGCGGTCCGAATCCCTTCATCGACCCGGCCGCCACGAAGAGCTACGTCGAGCGGTGGAGACTCCGCTTCGAGGAAGAGCTCGCGAGGCAGAGAAAAGCGCGGGGTCGGGTCTGAACTTGGAACTTAACGCCCGGAATATCCCGGCTTTCGACCAATTTCGGCGTTAAGTTCCAAGTTCAGACCCGACCCCGTATCGCTACCCCGCCAGTCCTCCGTCAGCCTCCGCTGGTCTGGATCAGGATCGACGAGTCGCGCGGAACGACTTCCACCTTCGCGGGCGACGAGAGCAGCTTTTCGGTTTCCATCACCTCGAGCACGGCATCGAGAATCTCCGGGTCCGTCTGCCTGATCTGGTTGAGCGTCTCCCCGACCACTGCCGGTCGCGATGCCGACGCCTCGGCAAGTTTCTGCGAGACCTTCTTTGCCGTCTCGCTCTGGATCAGCCCCACGCGGTTCTCTCCGTCCTGCCGCATGGCGCTGGTGACCTGAACGAGCCGCTTCACGACCTTCTCGGTGATGTTGTCGACCATCGAGCGATCGGTGAACGCGACCTTTCTGATGTAGACCGAGCCGAGCCTGTAGCCCCACTTTTCGCTGAGCGGCGAAACCGCCGCACGAACCGTCCGGCTCAGACTGTGCCGGCTCTCGAGCATCTTCTCCATCTCCAGATTCGACAGCGTGGAGATCGTCGAGCTGGCGACATTCGCCGAAAGCGATCCTTCGGGATTCGCATTGACGAAGAGGTACGAGACGGGATCGCTGACCTTCATCTCGTACCAGATGCCGACGCCCATCGGCGTCCCCTCTTCGGAGTTCACCATCAGCTTCCGGTAGTAATGCTGCTTCCAGGCGGTCGAAACCCGGTAGCGCTTACCGAAGAACGGGACGAGAAACGCGCGCATGCCGAGCTGCGTCATCGGGAAATTGAGACCCGGCTCGTCGAGCACGCCCAGAACCTTGCCGAATACCGTGAAGACCTGAGCTTCCCGCTCCTCGACGACGGCGTAAATCCCGAAACGTTTTGCGAGACCGAGGGCGATCGGAACGACGATCAGACCGAGAAAGAAAGCAATGAATGGCATTGGTGTCATCGGCTCAGTCCTCCACCCGGATGACGCGATCGGCCCGGGCATAGAGTGGAACGCGAAGGTTGCGCATGTAGGCTTTGAGCGCATCCCTCCCACCGGTGGTCTTGATCTTCGAAAGAATGGTCGCGAGCTCTCGAAGCGGCGCGACCTCCGCTTCCGCGTTGTTCCGTGCAATCTCCACGGCGCGTTCGCTCATCGTGATCTGCTGCTCGGCATCGGCACGAGCCGTTGAGATGTCGGCCGCGACCTGGTTTCGCGTCGAGTTGATCGCCGACAGCGCCTGATCGACCTCTGGCGGAGGATCGATCTCGGTGATCAGCGCTGCATCGAGCTCGATCCCATATCGTCCGATCGTCGAGTTGCACTGCTGCTCCATGTACTCATTGATCATCGGCAGGTTCTTGCGGAGATCATTGATCGACACTCCCTCGGAAAGCTCCACCGCCGACGGAGTACCGGCATCTCCCCCGACGAGCGGAGCTCCCTTCGGATCGGAAAAGTTGGCGATCCGTTCGCGGAGCACGGAGATGAAATACCCCATCACATGCTCAAGCGGGCTCTCGACGCCGAACAGATACGGATAGAGATTCTCTTCGGAAGCCCGGTAACGGATCTGGCCATTCACACCCGTCGTCAGGTTGTCCTTGGTGACGGCTTCAATGGTCGACTGTTGCTTTGTCGGATCCCAGACGATGTCGAGCGCCTGCGTGGCGATCGGTACCTTGTGCACCTTCTGCCACGGCATCTTCAGATACGGCCCTCCCGGCGGTATCACACGCAGTGCCGGGTAGGAGTAGAGATCCGCCTCGTCCTGAACGCTCGGATGCGTTTGTTCGCTCGCGCCCGGCATCCTCTCCGCGCGCCCGAAACTCGTCTTGACGGCTCTTTCGTCAGGCCGCACCGTGTAGAAACCTCGAATGCCGACCTTGAAAACGATATACACGAGCAGGCCTAGAATGAAGGCGATCAGACTCATGAAGAGCCCTCCTCAATTCAATTTTGAACCGACGACCGTGGACGTACTGCCGCTTTTCGACGCGGCAGATTACCACAGAGATTTCGCTTCCGGAGAGGCTGTACCTCAACTGGTGGTTATGCGTATCGGCGGACCCGAACCGGACTGGAGAGGTCCCCGGTTTTGCTCAGCGATAGGGCGCCGTGACGCCGCCGTCGACGATCTCGAATGACCACCTTTCCGTCGAGCGCCACGTCTTCGCTCAATCCCGCCGATCCTATACCCCGAGATCGCGAGGCTTCCGTCGTTCAGCGGGCACGTATCGTATTGAGGTAGTGGTGCCAGAGAATGCGGGCGGCGACGGCGCGGTACGGACGCCACACCTCCCCGATCTTCTCGAGCTCTTCGGTCGTCGGGTCAACCTCGAGTCGCTTGACTTCCCGGGCGGCCACCACGAGCGCGCGGTCTCCAGTCGGCCAGGCATCCGGCCTCAGCATGACCATGAGCAGATAGACCTCCGCGGTCCAAGGTCCGATCCCGGTGACTGATCGCAGCGCCCGGCGCGCTTCGTCATCGGACATCGACGCGAGCGCCGCCGGGTCGAACGAACCGGAGAGGATCGCTTCGGCGAGCAGTCGTGCATACCGTGCCTTCTGCCGGCTGAATCCGATCGCGCGGAGCGTTTCGTCGTCGAGCTCGACGAAGCGCCCGGGAGTGAGCTCGCCGCCCGCTGCATCGACGAGCCGGGCGAACGTTGCGCGCGCGGACGAGAGCGAAACCTGCTGCTCGATGATCAGCATGACGAGCGTCGCGAACCCCGGCTCTCGCGGAAGAAGCTCGGGGTACCCGTGGTCGCGGAAGACGCGCCCGAGGTCGGGGTCGAGCAAAGCGAGTCTCTTCACCGCCGCGCGGAACGATCGTTTCGTGAGCCCCTTCATCGCCCCAGCTTATCCCGTCAGTCGAGGAGGCTTCGGAGGCCCTTCTCCAGCGATTCGAGCACCCGGCCCGGGTTGCTTCTCCCGATCCGTGCGAGCTCATTCCAATCGGGACGGATACGAGGCTCTTCGATGGTGCCCCGCATCACCAGGGGGATCGAAACGTACCCACGCTCGTCGGTGAGTATGTCGACCAGCTCGTCCGGAATCTCCTTCACGCGCACCATAGCCCGCGGCGCGCCGACCCGCACGTCGAGATTCAGCGGCCCCTCGAGATCGACCGCCCCCTCGATGTCGAGTTGTGCGCTCTCGAGCGCAATCGTGAACGGAAGCAGACGGACCGTGCTCTCCGCGATCTCGAAATCGACGTCCGCCGGTTCCCATCGTTCACCGGCGATCGGCACTCCTCCGAGGAGCGACTCGATCAGCGCGAGATAAGGAGAAGAAGGGACCTCTCCTCCCGGCAGATGAACGCGGCCGTCTCCGCGAAGCCCATCCTTCTCGGGTCCTGCTCCCGTTCCCTCGAGAAAGAACTCCCCCGTCTCTCCTTCCCCCGAGCCTCCGAGCAGCGACGCGACGTGGAGCGGATCGCCTTTCAGGATGAGCCTGTAGGTAAAGGGCTCCGCCGCCGGATCGATCTCGAGCACCTCCGCTTCGAACTCTCCGAGCTCGGTCGCGAACTGGTGGCCATTGAGGATCAGCGTGCCGTTCTGCAGCGTCAGTGGTCCGCTCGAGTCGCGAGCGATGAGATCTCCGAGTTGAATCGAATCGCTGACGAGCGTGCCGTGCCCCGAGAGACCTTCGACCGCGCTCGCGGCAGGATCGAGCCGGAGCTCGTCGAGCTCCAGCCGGAATCCTCGAATCGCGAGCCCCGTCTCTCCATCCGACACGACTACGAAATTTCCATCCGTGATGAGGATCGACGAGATCACCATTCTCGCCTCGGAGCTTTCTTCGTCGGGGATCGCGAGCGCCGCCGGAACGGCCGCCGCACCGAAGAGCTCGCCTGACGCGCTGGTTTGGAGCTCGATACGGGGGCTTTCGATCTCGATGCGATCGAATACCCACTCTCCCCGCAGAAGCGGGAGCAACCGGTGCTCGAGCCGGACCGTTTCGATCTCGAGATCGAGGTCGCGGTCCACTCCCGTCGATGATCCCCGCATGTTCCGGATCGTCACTCCCCGAAGCAGACTCACCCGGAGCTCGTCGGCCTGGAGATCCATCTCCGCGCGCTCGCCGAGCCGGGAAAGAAGGAGCCGTCCGAGCTCGGGAGAATCGAATTCGACCAGACCGATCCCGATCACCGCCAGGAGAAGGATCGGGACTGCGATGAGGAGGATTCTTTTCACCGCCGAGGCTGCGATGCGGGAGCGGGGCCAAATGCGGGGCGCGACATTTTTCCAGCCCGCGTCATCCCGAGCCATTTGAACGAAGCTACGCCCCGGTTAAGCGGGAATGAACGCGAGATGCGCCGGAGAAAGGGCGATGTTGGGTCGGCGCTTCGCTGGGCATGACCTTGCGCCGGTGAAGCGGGAATGAAAACCGGAGCCCGCAAAACTCCGCACCCCATACTCAAACCGACGTCGTCCCGAGCGGGCGGTCGGGCGGGCAAGCGAGGGACCTTGCAGGGTGGGACATCAGGCCAAGCGAAGCGCTGCAAAAGGCTGCCACTTCATTCCGAGCCGAGGCTACGTCCGCGGTGCGGTCACTCTGCGGGCGACTCCGGCAGATCGGTCGCCGGGTCGCCTGAAAGAGGCTCCTTCGCGCGCTTCTTCTCCTGTGCACCGCCAAAGACGAGACCGAGACCCATTCCGAGAGCAAGCCCCAGCGCGAGATTGTCGAGCGCGACCCCGAACAGAAGTCCAATGGATAGTCCAATTGCGATACCCGCTGCGACCGCCTGCCCGGGCTGCGCCTTCTTCTTCTGCGGCTGAGGTTCCGTAACCATCGTCTCCTCCTGTTCGAACGGATTCAACCATAGCAAGACCTCTGTTGAAGGGCAACGATGAAGACGTAACTGACTCCTCCAACCTCCAACTTCCAACCTCCAACCTATTGCTCACTTTCCGGCTGATCCGCTTTCGGAAGAAACAGGTGGAATGTCGAGCCCCGGTTCTCTTCGCTCTCGACGAAGAGGTGGCCACCATGCGCGCGAACGATCTGGTGACTGACGGCGAGCCCGAGTCCCGTTCCCTTCGGCTTCGTGGTGAAGAACGGCTCGAACAGCCGTTCCCGGACATCTCTCGCTATCCCGGGGCCCTGGTCCCTGACCATGACGTGCGCGTGGCTGTGCGGATTTGCGAGAACACCAAAGCGACCTCCCCCGTCCCACGCTGGCGATGCAACGACGATTTCGATGCGCCCTTTTCCGTCCATGGCATCGCGTGCATTCAACAGAAGATTCATGATCACCTGCTCCATCTGCGAGCCGTCGATCGAAATCTCCGAGTCATGCTCGACCGAGAGGACGACTTCCATCTGATCGCCGAGGGCCATCCTGCTTGCGGCGACGAGCTCCCGCAGCCAGTCCCCGGCAGAAACCACTTGCCTCGTCGGAACGGCCGGTCGGGCGAACCGAAGCACCTCGCCGGTGATTCTCGTGCCGGTCTTAATTGATCGCGAAATCTGCCGGGCACACATCTGGAGACGCTCGTCCTCGCCTGCAACGCGTGCCACGACCTCTGCAAAGGGCTGGATCCCCATCAGGACGTTATTGAACTCGTGCGCTACATTCGCGGCGACACGACCGAGGCTGTCGATCCGCTCGGCCTGGGCGAGCTTCAACTCCATCTGAATCCGTCGGTTCTCGGCATCCCTGAGATTCGTCAGATCGATGCCGCATGCGAGAATCTGCCGCTCCCCGTTGTGGGTGAACGTGTCAGCTTTCCATCGAACGATTCGACGGTCTCCATCCCTGGTTCGAATCGGCTTCTCGTAATACTCGATGGAACCCTCTTCGAGCACCCTCTTAAGATCGTCGGCGGCCGTCTCCCGAGTGTCGTCGGTGACGAACAGATCGAACATCGAGCGTCCAATGCACTCCTCAGGGGAGTAACCGGTCACTTCCGCGAAACCCTGATTGATGCGAACGAAGCGCCCCTCGTCATCGATCACGATCACGAGCATTTCGGAAAAGTCGAGTACTTTCTCGAGAAACTGACGTTCTTCCCGAAGCTCCCGCTCGGTATCGACCCTTCTGATCGCATTTCCCAGAACCTCTCCGGCGATGTTGATCAGGCCGACTGTCTCGTCCGACCAATCGGCGTCCGCGAGTCCTTCGCAAACGAGAAGCCCCAGGTTTTCTCCCAGCGGCGAGATCGGAACCAGCAGAAGTGACTCGATCCGAGGATCGGAAAACAACCAGGTCTTCGGCTCCGCTTCGGGCGGAAGATCCTTGATACTGTTCACGCGTAAAGGCTTCGAGAGCCCGGACTCGTGGAACAGCGACTCGAACCGATGAAGCGGAACTCGACACTCGCCCCGTCTTTCCAGGCCCGGCCGAGCCCATTCGAATGTATTCGTCAGGTACTTCCGCGAGGGGTCCTTCGTATAAATGCAGATCCGTTCAGCTCCGATGAATCGCCCGAGATCGTCGAGCGCTTCCTGAACGGCTGGCTCGAGACTGTCGATCTCGCCTTTGTCGAAGCTCACCGAGAAACGATTGATCACGTGTTCCAGCCGCTGTCGATGCCGCAGCGCTTCTTCAGCCTTCCGGTTCTCGATCCGGGCGTCTGCCTCTTCTCTGGCACGAACGATTGCAGATCCCAGCCGCTGGAGTCTGTCCTTCAGGACGTAGTCGGCAGCTCCTTCCTTCAGAAACTCCACCGCTTTCTCTTCACCGAGAGCACCGGTCACGAAGATCACAGGGGTATCGGGATACTTCTCCTTCGCCATCTTCAGGGCCTCGAGCCCATTGAACGATGGCAGCGAGAAATCGCTCAGAATCACGTCGGGTTCCAGCTCATCCAGACACTTCCGGAAACTCTTCCGATCGTTCGCATAGGTACAGTCGAGCTCGAGATCTTCACGTTTCAGCTGCCTGCGGATCAGCTCCTGATCGACGGTCGAATCCTCCAGGTGAAGAAGCTTCAGCAAGCCGTCATCTCCTCTCGCCGTCTTCAGGGGGACGGTTCAGGGCAAGCCAGTAGAACCCTGCCTGCGAGACTGCCTTGATGAACTCGTCAAAAGCGATCGGTTTCACCAGAAAGCTGTTTACACCGAGCTTGTAGCTTTGAAGGCGATCCTTCTCCTCAGTCGAGGAAGTGAGCATGACGACCGGAATCGTCTTGGTCGCCTCATTCGCCCTCAGCTTCTCCAGAACTTCCAGCCCGTCGACCTTCGGAAGCTTCAGATCGAGAAAAATCACCCGTGGTTTCCGGTTGATGTCCCGGCCGCTGAACTTCCCGTCGGAGAAGAAGTAGTCGAGCGCCTCGGCACCGTCGCTGAGAGTGAGAATCTTGTTGGTTATGTTGTGCTTTCTGAGAGCTCTGAGAGTCAGCTCCAGATCGTGCGGGTTATCCTCGACAATCAGAATTTCCACATCGGTCAATTCTTCCTCTTTCATCGCCTCTCCTTTTCCCCCTCACTTGTTTCATCTCGCTCCGGCCGCGCATCAGCCGCGGGCAATGTGAACCAGAACGTCGCTCCTTCTCCGAGCTGCGACTCGGCTCCGACCTCGCCTCCGTGCTTCTCGACGATCCTTTTGACGATCGACAGCCCCACTCCGGTGCCCTCGAACTCATCTCCGTGGAGTCGCTGGAAAACACCGAAAAGCTTGCCGGCATACCGGGAGTCGAATCCGACGCCCTGGTCCTCGATCAGATACCGGTTGAACTTTTCACCGCGCTCACCCCGGAGGCGGATGGTTCCCCCGGGCTTCCGTTCGCTGTACTTGATCGCGTTCGAAACGAGGTTCTCCACGACCTGTTTCGTCATTGCGGGATCCGCCTGGGCCGGTGGAAGGGCTTCAAGTTCGAATTCGACCGTTTTTCCGAGCCTGGCGGCCGCCGCGGCGACCAGCTCCTGCGTGAGCCGGCTCATGTCGACGGTCGTGGTCCTGACTTCCTGCCGCGACACACGCGAGAACGCCAGCAGGTCGGAGATGAGATCACCCATCGTCTCCGTATTCGTCCGGATGATTCCGAGATACCGCTTCGCCTCGTCGTCGAGGCGAGGACCGTATTCATCCTGCAGGATCTGCGAAAAGCCCGCGATCGCACGCAGCGGAGCCCTCAGATCATGCGAGATCGAGTACGAGAAGGATTCGAGCTCCCCATTCAGTTTCTGAAGCTCTGCCGTCCGCCTTGCTACACGGGCCTCCAGTTCGTCCTTCGCTCTGCGCAATCCTCGTGTCGCTTCGGCCCGCTCATCATCGATTTCCTGCAGCTGTACGGCACTTCGCCAGATCAGAAAAGACAAGGCGAGCATCTCGAGCGCCACGAAGAGTGGTAACGCAAAGCTTCTGCTGAAGAGCTGTGCGTCTCTGGCCATCCCGATGACCAGTCCCAGCGCCAGAGTCCCCACGAGAGCCGACGGGAGAAACCAGCGCAGCATCCGGCCCGCCGCGTTCGGTTGCGACAATGCGCGAGCGATCCCCCATTCCGTGTCGGAGCAGAGGACAGCGACTCCGAACACCATCAGACCGGCTGCCGTCAGAGGGCTGATCATCACGAATCGCTGAACGCCTTCGACATCGTCGATGCGGAACAGACGAGCGAGCAGGGCCACACCCGCAATACTTATCGCCGTCACCGTGAGCCAGTCCGCCGCGGCCCGAGCCAACCTCTCCGTCCTCATCAGCAGATAGCCCGACGTGACCAGCAGCAGCACCGAGAATGCTCCGAGGTGGACGGCCGGAAACCCACCAAAGACGAACGAGACCATCAGGGTTGCAAAAGCCAGGACCGAAAGGGCCCGCGCCACTCCCAGGCCCACCTTCCTTCTGAAATGAAATGAAATGACGGCCAGTGAAGCAAGAAGAGCCGGAAGATCCATTTCGATGGCCAGGCTGAGCGAGCTCATCAGCCACGACCGCCCCACCAGGTCGATCATGCTCCCGACCGCCACCGCAACGGCACACCAGAGCGAGAGTTGGCGGAGGCGCCAGGCGTGAAGGTGCAGCAGGTCATCAGACGCCCAGAGACCATCGGAATCCGATGCGACAGTCCGACGCCCGAAGATCGGAGCTTCCGATCGTTCCGCCTGTGCAGTCGCCTCCTGCCCGCCCATCTCTGCCTCCATCAACAAGGTAGCGTCTCGGAGAGCTCCTCGGATCCCTGGTCAGGACCCGGAAACACGCCCGCTCTTCTGTTACGTCTTCACGAGTTTTCGGTTTTGCCCATCTTACACCGAACGCGCAGAAAAGGACGATTCGCATCGGAGGCGAATGACATCCCGGCCGGCGCCGGCACCCACTTTTTCAGCTGAACGGATCAACCACCAATGGCGACAGAATTGATCACCATTTCAATTTCAGGAAACATGCCACTCGGAGCCGACAAAACAGGAGGCGCTCGGAGATCCTCCGATTCCGGGTGCAGATCGACATGAACGCTTCAGAACAGACTGTTCCGGTCAGGAGATCGGTTAGACTCTCCGACCCGATGAGTCTGCGACGCGCCGTCTGGCGGGCGGCACCCTTCCTATCGATTCCGCTCTTCGTGATCCTCTGGCAGACCGCCGTCATGCTCGACCCTCGCCCGCTCGTTCCCTCGCCCGTCGCGGTGGCGGCGGGGACGCTCGAGCTTCTGGAGCGCGGGCTGCTGTTCCGATACATCGTCGCCTCTCTTTTCCGCACCACCTGGGGGTATCTGCTTGCGGTCGGACTCGCCGTCCCGCTCGGCGTCTGGCTCGGCCTCGCACCCCGCGCACGAGCCGCAGCAGGTCCGCTGCTCCAGATCCTCCGGCCGATCTCCGCGCTCGCATGGATTCCGCTCGCGATCCTCTGGTTCGGCGTGGGCGATCTCTCCGCGATCTTTCTGATCTTCATCGCGTCGTTTCTCCCGATGATCGCGGTGACGATGCAGGCGGTGCGTCAGGTCGATCCGGTCTTTCTCGATGCCGGCCGAAACTTCGGACTCGATCGCAATGCCATGGTCCGGCGAATCGTCATTCCCGCGATCCTCCCCCGCCTCTTCGTCGGTATGCGGATCACGCTCGGCGTGTCCTGGCTCGTCGTCGTCGCCGCCGAAATGATCGCCGTCAATTCCGGACTCGGGTTTCTCATTATCGAGGCGCGCAATGCCGGCAATCGCTACGACCTCGTGGTCGCCGGCATGGTGATGATCGGGCTGCTGGGCCTCGTACTCGACCTCGCCATGCGGCGGCTCGAACGCCTTCCTGCCGTGCGCTGGGGGTACGTCCGATGACGTCTAAAGTGGAGATGGTCGACGTCAATCGGCAATTCCGCACCGACGAGGGGAAGGTGGAAGCTCTGCGCGACATCCGTCTCTCGGTTCGTGCGGGTGAGCTGATCTGCCTTCTCGGACCGTCCGGTTGCGGGAAATCGACGCTGCTCAACATCGTTGCCGGATTTCTCGCTCCATCGAGCGGAACCGTCACGATCGACGGGGAGCCGGTGACCGGCCCCGACCGCCGCAGAATCTTCGTCTTTCAGGAGCGCGGCGTCTTTCCGTGGCTCACAGTCGAGGGAAACATCGCCTTCGGTCTCGACCATCTTCCACCTGCCGAAGCACGCGAACGGATCGCGCACTACATCGCGATGGTCGGCCTCCGCGGATTCGAGCGCGCTTACCCCCATGAGCTGTCGGGAGGGATGAAACAGCGCGTCGAGGTGGCGCGCGCATTCGCCGTCGATCCGGACGTCCTCTTCCTCGACGAGCCGTTCGGCGCGCTCGACTCGATCACGCGGCTCCAGATGCGACGCGAGCTGCTTCGGCTCTGGGAGGCCGAACGAAAGACGATTCTCTTCGTCACTCACGACATCGAGGAGTCGGTTCAGCTCGCCGACAGGGTCGTCGTCATGACTGCGCGCCCCGGCAGGATCCGGCGCATCGTCGAGATCGACATTCCGCACCCGCGCGATCTGAGCGATCCGCGCTATATCGAGCTCCGCGACTCGATCTTCGCGGAGATCGGACTGGCTCATCAGGTATGACCCGCCCGCTCATCGAACGGATCGCCCTCCCGCTCGGCACCGCCGTCGCAATACTCGTGCTGTGGTCGCTCCTCGTCCGAGCGACCGGCACGCCCGTCTTTCCCTCGCCTTCCGAGGTCGTCGCCGGATTCGGTGAGCTCGCGCGCCGCGGCGTGCTGCTTTCGTACATCGGTGATTCGCTCCGCCGCGTCGCCATCGGTTTCGGGCTGGCCATCGCGATCGGAATCCCAATCGGGATTTTTTCCGGATGGTTCGGCCTGCTCGACCGTGCGCTCAATCCGCTCGTCCAGTCGCTGCGACCGATCAGTCCGCTCGCCTGGATGCCGCTCGCGGTGATCTGGTTCGGCATCGGCGACGCTGCACCGGTGTTCCTCATCTTTCTCGGTGGAGTCTTTCCGCTGATTGTTGCGGCTGCCGATGGCGTGAGAAACGTTCCCGCGATCTACCTCCGCGCCGGATCCAACTTCGGGCTTTCGACACTCCAGGTCCTCGTTCGCGTAGTCTTCCCCGCCAGCCTTCCCTCGATCCTGACCGGTCTCCGCATCGCGCTCGGCATCTCCTGGCTGGTGCTCGTCGCGGCCGAAATGATCGCCGTCGATTCCGGACTCGGCTACCTGATCATCGATGCGCGCAACGCAGGCAAGCGGTACGATCTGGTCGTCACAGGGATGATCCTGATCGGCGTGATCGGGCTCCTGCTCGACACCACCACGCGACTGATTGAGCGACTCCCCTCGGTTCGATGGGGATTTCGTGATTAATCCGGCCGAATTCAAAAGGAGCTGCAGCATGACGATGCGTAAGAAGATGATGCTGGCGACGGTTGCATGGGTCAGTCTGGTCACGATCCTCCATGGAGCATGGAACGTGAACTGGTCGGTCGTGATCAACGGGCTCGTTCCTCCGGACGAGAGAAAGCTCAACGTCGCATACATCCCGGTCACGTGACATCTCGCGTGCCCGGTGACCGACTACATCTCGGCCTACTCGGACCACGGCAATCTTTTCATTCCGAGGCTCTTCCAGGGCTTTCCGGAGATCAAAGAGGCGCTGATGTCCGACCGGATCCAGGCGGGATTCATGGTCGCACCGATGGCAATCGCCCTGCGGGCTCAGGGCGTACCGCTCAGAATCACCTACCTCGGGCATCGTTACGGAAGCGCGGTCGTCGTCGGAAAGGATTCCGACATCCGCTCACCCGCCGATCTCCGCGGGCGTACGATCGCCATTCCCAGCCGCTTTTCCAATGAACGGCTGATCGTCTACAGGGTCCTGAAGGACTTCGGGATCCCGCCATCGGAGGTGAAGCTCGTCGAGATGGCACCTCCCGACGTCCCGGCTGCGCTCGCCGCCGGGGCGATCGACGCATTCTCGATGGGCGAACCGTTTCCGTCGCAGGCCGAGATGGCGGGGTTCGGCCGCGTTCTGTTCCACGCGAAGGACTACTGGCCGGACTACACCTCCTGCGTCCTGGTGGTGAGACAGGACGTGATCGACGAGCGCCCCGAGGCGGTCCAGATCCTCGTCGACGGGATCGCGCGATCGGGACTCTGGCTCGACGAGGGGAAGAGGAACCGCGAGCACGCTGCCGATTTCGTCGGACGCTACTACTACCGCCAGGACCCGACGCTTCTCCGCTGGGCGCTGACGAACCCGCTCGACCGTGTGCGCTATACGCCGCTGACCCCGTACGAGGACGAGTTCGACGAGATCGTCGGGCTGATGATCGAGACCGGTGTTCTCGAGCGCCACATCCCCTTTTCGGACTACGTCGACACCCGATTCGCAGAGGGTGCGCGAGAAGAGACCGCGTGGAGATACGAGCCCGGCAGCGGCAGAGCGGAATGATCTTCGGCGGAGGGGCGCCCAATCACCGGAGCCCCCGCCGGATGATTGTTGTTTCAGGTTCGGTTTCGAGGATCGCGGCCCGCCGGAGGCTCGCCCTCCCGGTCAAGCCTTGCATCGCGCAAGTTCGCGACGGGGCGGCTTTGCAGGAGCCTCGCCCTCCCGGTGATGGGGGAAATTCCACAAGTTTGCGACGGTGCCAGGCAGGGAGGCTGGCCCTCCCCGGGCTAGTCGAGCTCCGGATGTCCCCACGGTGTCGGAGGTGACGGAACGGGCGTGGTCAGATCGAACTCGCCCTGGAAGAGACGGCCGTGCCCCGGACGCGCGAGCTCGTAGAGAAATCGCTCGCCCGGCTCGATCTCCATCGCCCACACGTTGACCAACGAAGCCGTCAGCCCGTTCTCCTCGAACGTCCGGATCGACTCCTCGTCGACCGGAAACTCCTGCCGAACCTCGGTGCCCGCGGTGGCCGTCTCGCCACCATACATCGTGACCGCGTCCTCGGTTCCGTCCTCATGCCGGTGATCATGCTTCAGTCTCAGTCCGGTGTCGGTGCGCGTCAGTATCCAGGTGCGGCTGTGATCATCGCCGACGTGGAAGGGGATTCTGATCTCGTCGTCCGAGCATTCCCGGATATGCATCACCAGAGACTTGCCGGTAAATGGGTCCTCGCCGCTCGGTGGAGGCTCGTCGGCGACGATTCTGCCGGCGAACGCCTGGTTGCAATGCTCCGCGATTCGTTCGAGGAACAGATCCGCGGGTTCCGTCTCCGTCACCGTCGTCTCGACGGGAAGGCGCTCCGCCTCGTCGCCGCATGCGATGAAGAGAATGGCGACGGCGAGAAACGGGCTCGAAGCTTTCATCGATCGAGCCTATCCCGGCGTGGAGATCGAGGCAAGATCAGGGTGCTGAGCGTGCTTCGAACAGCGCCCGTGAGACCACTGCGAGATCCTCGGCTTCGTCAGCTCGCGCTTCGATCGAAGCGCGCCGCTCGAGAAAGAGCGCAAAGTTCTCGAACAATTTTTCGTGCTGTTCGGCGCTCAGCTCCGCTCTCGATTTCTCCCGTACATAGCCTTCGTCGATCAGCGCGAGGGATGAATCGCGGGTGAGCAACTGGATCAGCATGCTCGAAACTGCGAAGCGCCACGAATCATTCGGGGCATGCAGCGCGGATCTCGCAATCGGTGCGAGCTCGTCAGTACCGGCGTGAAGCAGGGTCTCGAGGTTGCTCTCCACCCGCCTTAAGACTTTGACGGGGCTTCGCGCTGCGTCGAACTCCGGTGACGCGTCGATGATCTCGAGCGTCGCGGGGAGAAAGAGCGGATCCCGGACCGAACGATCCAGAGCACTGTAGATCTCGGGTCGCAGAAGGCGTCCGGAATTGCAGGCGCTGAGGATCACGAGCTCGACACCCGTGCCGGCAAGATTCTCCTGCAGAGCCCCGACCGAGATGTAGGAGCGTGGGTCCGATGGCTTCTTGCTCGATTGAAGCTTGAGCCCGTGGCCATTCGTACCGTGAGACTCGACCACCAGAACCTCGACCGGCTCGAGAAGGGGGTCGGCATTGTGAGCTCTGATTCGATCGAGAACGGCCCACCAGTCGGGACTCTCGATGTAGAGAAACCCGAGGCGTTCATAGAACCGCTCGTTGTCAGGATCGGAGAAATCGGGGCTGAATACGATGGCGGTGCCACTGCCGATGCGGTTGAGCTCATCCGCATCCGCGGCGAAACCGCACGTGAGCGCGAGAACGATCGCTCCCGCGATTCTCCAGAAATCTCCGGCGGCTCTGTCGAAGTGACTCTTCATCTGCTCTCGAAACGACGGAGCGACGCGGCGGCTGCCGCGTCACCCCATTCGAATCTCGAAATGTTTATTCTTTTCTCGTCGTACGTCTGACGGGCTCTTCTTCGACTTCAATGACGGGAGGGGGCGTCACCTGAACGGTGCGTACCGGCTCCGTCTCGACTACGATCGTCTCTTCCTCTTCCACTACCGGGGAATCGCTCTGGGTGATCGTGACCGACGGCTCCGGTGGGGGCGTCGGATTCAGGTTGGTGTTCGTTCCCGAGGCCTTCATGTTCCCGGCTCCGGTCTGGCTGCTCGGGAACTCCTGTCCTACCGCGGAGTCGATGTGTCCGGGAGGTCCGAGCGGGTCAGCGGTCTGTCCGGTTGCAACGGTGTCCGATTCTGAGGTTTCATAAGTGACATCGTCGTCGGTCGTTGCGCATCCCATGGCGAAAGTCAATCCGAGGGCTGCTGCCAGTCCCATCGTTTTCCTCGTCCAGCTGTTTCTCTTCTGTTCCATGTCTGGTCTCCTTCTGATTGGGTGAGTCTGTAAAGGTCATCGGAACGGACCTTCCGCCGATGACTTATTTTTAGAATTAAATCAAAAGGCGTGCCGATTGTTGACAATCAGGAGTCAGCGATCCGGGGTCGGGAACCGACGGGTCAGAAGGACGGGGCTTGGAGCGCGCGAAAATGGAGCACCCGGGTGGGGTCGATCCGGCTGCGGGGTTTCGCAGCTCAGGCGTCGCCTGACCCCCGAATGCCGCTCCTCAACCGCAGACGTCGAAATACCCGAGAAGATCGCTGATGGCGTCGGGGTCACCGACTGTTCCTTCGAGATCGCTCCCGGTGACCGTCGTCTCGGAATCGCGGCGCTGAAACCACACGCCCCACCGCTCCCGATCATCGTCGCAAGGGATCGTCATCAGTGTGAAGAGCGCCGGAAGCGCCACGTCAGATTCGCTGATCTCTCCCTCCCTCACAGAGTAGGGTACGGTGCGACCGTCGACCTCCACGGTCGATTCGAGGAGAAGCTCGTCGGTACGGATTCGCGTCCCCATCTCGTCGAGAACATTTCCAGCGGTTCCCGCGACGTAAGCATCGACCTTCGACTCGCCGCCCCGGATCGATTCGTTGTAGACGAAGCCTCGGGTTGCCTCCGCAAATCCGTCAGGATGGTCGGCGACCCTCGCCGAACGGACGAGACCCATCGAAATGCTGAATCCCGCGTGATACCCGGGCGGGAGGGAGGTCCCTCCGAGGATCTCCTTTGCCTTCTGCTCGCGCATTTCGGGATTCGACTGCTCCTCGACCATCGAAGCGAGCTTGCCGCTTCCCCAGTACATGGCGCCGATCACCAGTGCGACAGCAAGGAGGATGAGCAGCAGACAACCCCCGAGAAGCCAGATCCAGACCGGTCGCTTCGAGCGCTCCTGCACGACGCGAATCATACCGCAGGGAGTCGGCGATGCGGTCAACCCTGGGTGGCGATGGTTTCCACTGGCCGGGAGTCATCCAGACCATCATCGGGAGCGCCCGTAGGTGCTGCCGGAAGCTCGAATGCGAACAGGGCCCCGCCGCCGACGAGGTTGTCCACCTCGATCGATCCACCATGAGCCTCGACGATCGCGCGCGCGATCTTCAGGCCGAGTCCCGCCCCGAGATGCGCCGTCTTCTTCGCCTGCCAGAACGGATCGAACAGATGAGGGAGATCCGCGGGCGCGATTCCAGGGCCGTTGTCGCACACCTCGAAACGGATGATGCGATCGCGCCGGACGAGCGAGACCCGAACCATCCCCCCGGAGGGGGTGAACTTGAACGCGTTTCCAATGAGGTTTCCCAGGGCCTGCGCGAGCCGGTCGGGGTCTCCCATGATCTCCGGCAGAGTTTCATCGATCGAAGTCTCGAGCTGAATCTCCTTCGAATCGGCGATCGGCTCGTGCCCTGCCACGACCTCCTTCACGACTTCCGCCGGTTTGACCAAGTCACGGCGGATTTGAAGCGCACCGTGATCGATTTTCGTCACGTCCAGGAGATCTCGGATGAGCCGCTCCATCCGTCCGGTCGTCGTGAGGATCGTCTCAACATGCTCGGCTCGCTCCTCGGGCGACGCGTCCGGGAGGAGCTCGGCGCTCAGGGCGATCGTCGTGAGCGGGCTTCTGAGATCATGGGAGACGACTCCGAGAATCTCATCGCGCATCCGTACGAGGTCCTGCTCGCGCTCGAGCGCGCCCTGCCGTGCATCCGACTCTTCCTCGAGCATCGAAGCGAGCTGGCGGAGACGCGCGATGATCCAGATCACCACCAGTGCGGCACCCATTGCCATTAGAACCAGCCCGACCGTCAGCCAGACCTGGATCTGAGTGAGGCGCTCGACTTGCTGACGCCGACCCGCCTGAACGCGCGTGATCGATTCGTCGAGTCGTCGGATCGCTTCGATCACATCCGGATAATTCGATTCGAAAGCGAGGCGTTGCGAGTCGACACTCCGCTGCACCGAGAGATGCCACAGCTCGAGACGATTCCCGAGCTCCTCGAGACGCATCTGGTATTCGGAGCCCAGGCGCCCGCGATGTGCCTGCAGAATTCGCATGGCCGCTCGCTGCGGCTCGATGGCCCTGCGATATCGTTCGGTCGACTGGGGAGCACCGGATGCAGCCGCGCGCGTCAGCGATGCGATCTGCTCGCTCATCCGGAAGCTGATCTCGTTGAGTGCCGCTCGGGCGGGGTCGGCGTGCTGCTCGAGCTCATCACGGATTCCCTCCATTCGCTGGTTCAGCAGGATCGGAAGCGTGACGAGCGCAGCGAGCGAAATGACGACAACGCTGGCGGCCGCAATCATCAGGGCTGCGGATGGACGTCGACGGTCCTCGAGTGCCGCGGATTGACGACCATTCATGATCGCGCTGCCATCCTGCGGAATTCACGCCACTGAGCTCACATTCCGTGCAGCGCAAGAGCCGAAAGATGCAGGTTCCGTCGTTAAGGTTTGTCGCATCGCCCGGCGATGCCTCCCACGGGACGGCCAGCCAGTCACGCGCGCGGCGCGTACATGATCACCATGATGCCGGCGAGACAGATCGAGCCTCCGAGGATGTCGAACCGGTCCGGCGTCACGCGGTCGATCAGCCAGCCCCAGAAGATCGACAGGACTACGAAAACACCGCCGTAGGCCGCATACACCCTGCCGAAGTTCGCCGGCTGAAGCGTCGGGATGACACCGTAAAGAATCAACAGGACCGCTCCGGCGATGGCGAAGGCGATCGTCCGATTCCCCCGAAGCCAGAGCCAGACACCATATCCCCCGCCGATCTCGCAAAGGCCGGCAATAACGAACAGCATCATCGATCGAACCATCCTCCACCTCCGAGCTCATATCGCGTATCGACCTCGATTCTACGGGAAAGGCCGGCACGTTCACTTCCGTTTCCCTTCTCCCCGCGCTACGCTGTTTCGCGAGTTGACCACACAATCCGATCCGCACGGATACACTGACAGGAAGAAGCGGGTTCTCTTCATCTGCACGCACAACTCGGCGCGGAGCCAGATGGCCGAGGGGCTCCTCCGTCATCTCGCGGGAGACCGATTCGAAGCCGAGAGCGCCGGGACCGAGCGGACGCACGTCCGCCCTCTCGCGATCCGAGCGATGGCCGAGATCGGAATCGACATTTCGCGACAGACGTCCAAGACGCTCGAGCGGTTCCGAACTGACCGGTGGGACTACGTGATCACCGTCTGCGATCAGGCGAACGAGTCGTGCCCGCTCTTCCCCGGCGGCGAGGCACGCCTCCACTGGAGTTTCGATGACCCCTCCTCGGCGACCGGTTCGGAGGCAGAACGGCTCGCCGTGTTTCGCCGCGTCAGAGATCAGATCCGCGAGCGGATCGAGTCACTTCTTTCCGATGACGCCGCGCGCACGACGGCGAAATGATCCTGCGGGGATCGACCCGTGTCACGAGCACCCCGAATGGAAGCCATTCTGCCATCTTAATGGTATCCTGCTGCCATGTTGACTACCATCGACCAGGCAGGCCGGATCGTGATTCCGAAGGAGATTCGGGATCGGGCAGGACTCACGCCGGGCACCGAGATCGAGGTCGAGTACACGGGCGCCTCGATTACGATTCATCGCGCCGTCCCCGCGCCCAAGCTCGATCGCGTAGGCGGCCGGATCGTCGCCCGTCCCTCCGGTCCCGCGGAAGGGCGTCCCCCGGTCGACGTTGCCGCCATCGTCGAAGCGGAACGCGAGCGATGGCGAGACTGACGATCAGGGAGCTCTTCGTCGACACGAGCGTACTGCTCGCGGGCATCATCGATTTCGGCCAGAGCGCGAAGCCGGCCCAGGCGCTCATGGACCGTGTCGCCGAAGGGTCCGGCAAGCCGCTGACCGCCTGGCACTGCTGCCTCGAGTTCTATTCGGTCGCGACCCGCCTTCCGGAAGAGTACCGGCTCATGCCGGCCGATGCCACGCTGATCGTCCTCGAGGAGCTTCTCGGGCGCTTCTCGGTCAGAGACCTCCCGTCCCGCAGCCGGAAGTCATTCGTCGATTCACTTCCGCGGGACGCCGTGGCCGGCGGAAAGATCTACGACGCGCACATCGCCGACATCGCCCGTCATTCAGGTGCTGCGGCGGTCGTCACCGAGAACCAGCGCGACTTCATCACACTCCTCCGTCATGGAGTTCCCGTGCTCAGCCCGACCGAGGCCCTCGACCGGCTCTGAACCGGCCGCCATCTGGCTGCCGCCCATTTCCGACGGGACAATCCGGCATAACAGCCAGCAGCGAAAAAATCCACCATCCACATTCTCCCCTTCCCGATCGCCCAATTTCGGGTTACGATCCCGCTCGCCATTCGACGATCGTAAGAGGTCAGGGAGGTCCTTCGATGAATCGGAATCCGAGTCGGCTTGTCCCACCAGCGCGATCCGACGTGTTCGCCCCGTCGCCTCGCCTCACCATCGCATTGATTTCGTCCGCCAACCAGAGGCGGATCGACTAGAGAAGGGCCGCTGACCACGGCAGAAAGGATCATTTCCATGAAATCGATTCAGACAACACTCATCGGACTCACAACTCTGTTTCTCGTCGCCTCCTGCGCATCGGTACCGATTACAACGGCAGTGGAGGTTCCCCCCGGATCGGAGATCGGGATCATCTCGCTTCGCGACTGTGTGATCACGGGACAGGAAGAGGACTGCACCGGTTCGGGAGAGCAGGCAGCGGAGGCATTCGCGGAGGCGTTCAATGAAGGAACGTTCGAGGCCCGCGTGCTCGATCGGCCAGTTGCCGACAACATGGTCCTCAGCGACGAGGAAGCCGCCGAGTATGGGCGGGCGCAGGGCGTCGAGTACGTCATCAACGGCGAGGTCGACGACTTCTATTCGGTGGCCGCGATGACCTTCCGAAGCGACCGCGCCGCCGTGTCGGTCCGTCTGATCCGAACCTCCGACGGGCTCGTCGTCACTTCGTACAGCCGACCGGGAGTGGCGAGCAGTAACTTCGTGACGCCAAAGGGAATGATCAAGGATCTCGCGATCGAGCTTCGCAACGCGCTCTGAGAATCGAGGGGTCCTCGGCGGTCTTCCGCCAGGACCCCTCCCCTCCCGATCCTTCGAGTGGCTCGACGCAACTCGGGAAACGGGAACGAATGGCGCTTACCTGCACGCCCGTTCGATGAGCTCCGCCCGCTCGCCGTCGGTCAGCCCGAGAAATCTCACGGCGTTCTCGAAAAGAATGCCGCGCTTCTGATCCTCGCTGAGGTAGTCGCGAGACCGGAGGGTCTCGATGGCGATCGGGATCGCGTCAGGCCAGATCATCTGGTCGGTGCCGAAAAGGATCCGATCTTCGTAGCCGCGGGCTTCCGCTTCACGAAGGAAACGATCGAGGGCACGTCTCATGTGCGGGCTCACCCAGACCGCCACGCCGATGTCCGCGTAAAGATCCGGATACATGTGCATCATCGCGAGTGTTTCGTCCAGATAGAGATCGAGTCCGGCGTGCATCATGGAAACCTTCATCCCGGGATGCTCCACGAGAACGTCCTGGAGCATCAGTGGATCTCCCATTTCGTAGCGAAACTTCGGACGACTCCGCAGCACGGTGCCGCGCGGCCCTCCGCCTGTATGGATGGCGACTGGCAGATCATGCTTCTCGGCCAGGTCCCACAGCGGCTCCCACCGCGGATCCGCCGCAGAGATGCCCTGGTACTGCGCGCCGATCTCGCCGATCGCGCGGATGCGCCCATCCTCGACGGCCTCTTCGAGTGCTTCGATGTCGATCTCGTCCGGATGTTCCACCTCGAGACTGTGCCAGAGGAGCGCCGTGTCGTGGTTGTCCCATCCGAATGGCGCGTTCGCGAGAGCCAGCACGATCCCGTTCTCATCCATCTGCCGGAGTGTTTCCTTCCGATGGCTCTCGGGCGTTTCGGGCGACATCTCGCCAGTAATTCGATTCGGCGCGGGGCCCCAGAATCTCTCCTCGTCGTAGAAATGGAGGTGGACGTCGATTACCGGTTCCGTCCTGCACTCGTCGGCCTCGAGCGATGCCACGAAGGCGAAAAGCGCGAAGGACGATGCGAGGATGACGCTGCTCGTCTTCCGCATGGACATCATTCGAAACTCTTTGCTGTCGGTTCTCATGGCCGGGATTATAAGTCCGCACGGAAGACTCCTTCGGGCACTCTCGGGGCATGGATGGTGCACTTTCGGATGCCGATGGCGACGGCCCCAGTTGGACCCGGCGCAACGATTGGCCGGTTTCCGGTATACGAGAAGGTGCTCGACCAGCTGATCTCGAATGACTTCGACTTCCTGATCGGTGGCGGTCATGCCTACAACCTCTACACGAAGCTCGATCGCCCCTCGCGCGATTTCGACATCTTCGTGCGGGAGGAGGACTGCCCCGAGGCGCTCGCGCTGATGGAACGGATCGGGCTCGAAACCGAGCTCTCTTTTCCGCACTGGCTCGGAAAGGCGAAGCGCGACGACGTAACGGTCGACTTCATCTACGGTTCCGGAAATGGAATCGCTCCGGTCGACGAGGACTGGTTCCGCCACGCCGTCGAGGGAGAGCTGTGGGGTCGGCGCGTTCGATTCTGCCCCGTCGAGGAGCTCATCTGGTCGAAGTCGTTCATCATGGAGCGTGAGCGTTACGACGGAGCGGAGATCGCTCACCTCTTTCACTCCTGCGCCGAGACCCTCGACTGGCCTCGGCTTGCCGCGCGTTTCGGCGAGCAGTGGCCGGTGCTTCTGAGCCACCTCGTTCTGTTTCACTTCATCTATCCATTCGATCGAAACAAGATGCCGCTCGCGATCACGCAGTTCATGCTGAAGCGATTCAGAAGTCAGCTCGTCGAGCCGGCACCCGAGAGAAGGATCTGCAACGGCACGCTTCTATCACGCGCCCAATACCTGATCGACATCGAAGAGTGGGGCTATCTCGACGCCCGGCTCGAGCCCTCCGGACGGATGAAACCGGACGACGTCGCGCACTGGACCGAAGCGATGAGAAAGGAGGGCATTATTGACTGAGGAGCGAGTCAGAGTCGCCGCGGTCGGGGACATCCACTGCGGAGCCGACTGCGAAGGGACGCTGCGCCCTATGTTCGAGGCGGCGGCGCGAGAGGCCGACATTCTGCTCCTTCTCGGAGACCTGACGAAGTACGGGAAGCCGGAGGAGGTCGAGCTTCTCCGGCACGAGCTCGAGCCGATGCGCGGCATTCCCGTCGTGGCCGTGCTCGGAAATCACGATTTCGAGAGCGGCAACGAGGACCGTGTGAAGGCAGCCCTTGCCGATGCCGGCGTTACCGTCCTCGACGGAACCGCCACCACCATGCTCGGAATCGGTTTCGCCGGCACGAAAGGCTTCGGCGGCGGATTCGGACGCCGGTCTCTCATGGCCTGGGGCGAGCAGGCGACCAAGGCCTTCGTCCAGGAAGCGGTCGACGAGGCGGCAAAGCTCGAGCGCGCGCTCGGCGAGCTTCGAACCGAACAGAAGGTCGTTCTGCTCCACTACTCCCCCGTTCACGAAACGATCGTCGGAGAGCCGGAACAGATCGCTCCGTTTCTCGGATCGACTCGTCTCGAGGAACCGATCGACCGGTTCCGTGCCGACGTCGTCTTTCACGGGCATGCACACTACGGATCGCCCGACGGCCGGACCAAGAGCGGCATTCCGGTCCACAATGTTGCGATGCCGCTTCTTCAGCGCATCTTCCCCGACCGACCGCCATTCCGTCTCGTCGAGATTGCCGTCCGCCGAGCTCTGCACGCACGTTGACACCTCGCTTCCGCGGAGTGTCCTTCACACTCCCCCTCGATTATCGGTGAAGTTCATCGGGATGACGCAAAGGATGGATTTCACCATACTGAGGGATGGAGTGAGGCGTTAGAACAGGAGCGATGAACGACGCGACCGAATCGCAGTTGATTCTAGAAGCTGCCACGGTCACGTCGGCCTCACCGCCTCGTGCCGCTCAGGATCGGACGGAGCGTCGATCACGGCACAGTCGCGGCCGCGCTCCTTGGCGCGGTAGAGAGCCGCGTCGGCGCGGGCGAGCCAGCGCTGCCAGTCCTCCCCCTCCTCGAGAGCGGCACCGCCGAGGGAGATCGTGACTGCAGCCGGGGCGAGCTCCGACAGAGCCGAAGCCGCGCATCGGAGCTTTTCGGTGATCCTGCCGAGCGCCGCAACGTCCGCACCTGGCATCAGAAGGACGAACTCCTCCCCACCGAAGCGAAAGATGCGATCGACCTGTCGCGTGGAACGGCGAAGCATGCGGGCGAAAGCCATCAGGACCTGATCTCCCGTCTCGTGGCCGCCGGCGTCGTTGATGTCCTTGAAGTGGTCGATGTCGATCATCACCAGTCCGCAGGGGGTCTTCTGCCGCCGTCGCGTTTCGATCGCGATCTGCAGCTCCTGCTCCATCGCACGCCGGTTCTGTAGCCCTGTGAGCGGATCCTGGCTGGCGAGTGCGACGAGCTGACGGCGCTGCATCTCGCTCCTGTAGGCAAAAATGAACGAGAAGAGGCTGACCAGAAGTGCCGTGATCAGGAACGAAGACATCTGCAGCGGCGAATGGAAAGCACCACCGTGAATGACCAGGATCGCGAGGGCAAGCAGGGTGGCGAGCGAGGCCGTCACCCGGTCGACGAGAAAAAAACTGGCGACCAGAGCCACATACATCCATGACAGCCCTGCGGAGTGTAGAATGGCCATCAGTGTCGCCGCGGAAGTCGTCACGATCACGAGCAGCATCCCGGGGTATCGTGTGTCGCCCGTCTGGAGGGCGTAAAACCCAGCACCGGCGATGACCACAACCAGTATCGTGTCGATGACGCCGACGAGGAAATGGCCGACGAGGAAGCGGTAAATCGCGAACGGGAGAATGCCCACCACCGCGCACACCCCGAAAAGCATCAGAATTCCGACCTGGAAGTCTGTGCGGAGGCGATGCCGTGCCTGATCAGCGCTTATCATTGAGGCCGACCCTCTATGACCCGATGCCGCGGCACGGCGGGGAGCTCCGCGGGGGTAAAGCTCGCGGAACGGCCGGCCAGGTGAATCGCCGCTTGATCTCCCGTGCCCACCATGGCTAGAGAATCGTACTACGAGGGGGGCGCTGCCCTGGCCGAACCGTCTGGCGGCCGGCGAAAAAGAGACTGCTTCGAGGGAATGAAGATCGGCGCCCCGCAGAGCGTCTCGCGGCTGGCGCTACGCCAGGAACCAGGGCGATCGCATGGGCGGGAAAGCGCGCGACCCCGCCATCCAGTACAGAGCGGCCCGGCGAGTCAGCGCCGCCCGTTCATTGCATGAATTTGGATCTCCGGTCACGTCATACTCTCATCTGGATCGAGTGCCTCGTAGTCGAGCATCGCCGCTTCGACCACTCGAGCCGCATGATCCCGGCCAAAAGTGCCCAGGAGCGAGATCTGCGCTTCCTCTCCCGGCACGAGTTTGTACGTGGCGAAATAGTGCTGAAGCCGCTCCACCACAATGGGAGGAATGTCGCGAAGCTCGTTCGCGCCCTGCCAGACGAAATCTCCCTCGAGGACCGCGATGATCTTGTCGTCGGCCTCGCCACGATCGAGCAACTGAATTCCGCCGACGACGTGAGCCGGGACGATCACCTCACCGCGTGCAATCGGGCGTTCACTGATGACGCAGATGTCGAGCGGGTCACCATCGCCCCGCTCGGCACGCGGACAGAGCGTCGCGACCCTGGAGCCGCAGAAGGTACGTGGAATGAAACCGTAGAGGGCGGGTGGCTGTGAGGATGTTCTCTGCGGCCGGTCCACTCGCATGTATCCGGTCGCCTTGTCCACCTCGTATTTGATCAGATCGTATGGTGTGATCTCGATGTACGCATTCACGCGAAGCGGCGGCTCCGCTCCCGTCTCGAGACCATGCCAGGGATGGGGTCGCCACAATGAGAACCGTTGGTCGGTCATCGTCATATTCTCTCGGCCATCAGCATAGCCGAAGGCCCCAACGGCCTCCTATCTTCCGTCACTGCCGTATGTCGCCTCCGTAACGTAAGATGCGCGCGCGAATCGGATCGCCATGAAAACGCTGACGACCATCCTGCTGACCCTCCTGCTTCCTGCGACGATCGCGCGGGCGCAGGCGGTCGATCCGAGCGATCCCGGGCAGGCGCTCACGCAGTACCGGATCGACGGATGGCAGACCGAGCAGGGACTCCCCCTCAACACCGTTCAGGTCCTCCACCGGACTCGCGACGGCTATCTCTGGGTCGGAACCGGCGGCGGACTCGCCCGTTTCGACGGCATTCGTTTCAGAACGTTCGACCTGACCGCGGTCCCGGAGCTTCCGGGCTGGCCGATCTACGGGCTGATGGAAGATCCGGACGGAAATCTCTGGATCGGACATTCCGAAGGCGCCATGATCCATCGCGACGGACTGTTCCGGCCCGTTTTGGGAGCGGAGGTGACGGCGGGGCGGCGGGTCTGGTCGTTCGCTCCCGCTCCGGACGGCTCGATGTGGATCGCGACCGAGAACGGACTCGTCCACTGGAAGAACAACGCGGCGCGGCTCTACCAGGTCAGCGACGGTCTTCCGACCGAGCGGCTCCGCGCCCTCACGTTCGATCGCGACGGCCTCCTCTGGATCGCGACCTCCGGCGGCGGCCTGGTCTCGTTCGACGGTGAGCGCTTCGAGCTCTTCGACGAGTCGAACGGCTTTCCGAACAATCAGGTCCGTTCGGTGATCGCCGATCCTGAAGGCGGCGTCTGGGCAGGTACCGCCGGCGGCGGTCTCGTTCACCTGCGCGACGGACGTATTCGAACGTGGACCGTCGCGGACGGCCTCCCCACCGATCAGCTCACCACAGTCGATCTCGACGAAGACGGTTCGCTCTGGATCGGGACGTGGGGCGAAGGTCTCGCGAGAATGCGCAATGGGAAGTTCGACTCGATCTCGGTCGACGGCGGTCTCGCGGGAGAACAGATCTGGTCGGTGCTCGCCGACCGTGAAGGAAGCGTCTGGGTCGGCACCTGGGTCGGGGGACTCAACCGGCTGCGCGACCGCGACTTCGTCGTCCTCGGAACTCCCGAAGGGCTCTCGCATGACAACGTTCGCTCGGTGACGCATGCCCCGGATGGCGCCGCATGGGCAACCACCGCGGGCGGCGGTGCCAATCGAATCCATCGGGGAACCATCACGCACATCGGAGTCGAGGAGGGGCTGCGGACCAACGAAACTTCCTGCGTTTACGCCGATCGCTCGGGCGCGATCTGGATCGGCAGCTATACCGACGGGCTCGCGCGGTGGCGCGACGGCGTGATCGAGACGTGGGGCGTGGAGGACGGCCTTCCGTCAGGCGACATCCGCTCGGTACTCGAGGACCGCAACGGGACGATCTGGATCGGCACGGTGGAAGGACTCGCCCGATTCACGGGCGACCGCTTCGAGCCGATCGTCGACGAGAACCTACCAGTCGACGGAGTCGGGGCAATCCTCGCGGCTCGTGACGGTTCGCTGTGGATCGGGCTCAGCGGTGAGGGATTGGTCCGCTATCGCGAGGGCGTCTTCACCACGTTCACCCGCGAGGACGGGCTCCTCTCGAACTGGATCATGGCGCTTCACGAGGATTCGGACGGCGGCATCTGGATCGGAACGAACGGCGAGGGACTGAATCGCTACCGCGACGGGAAGATAGCGCAGATCGAGCCGGAGAACGGCTTGTGGGACGGCCTCATCCAGACGATTCTCGAGGACGACCGCGGCCGGCTCTGGATGACCTGCAACCGCGGCTTTTTCGCCGTTTCGCGCGCGGAGCTCGACGCGTTCGCCGATGGCCGCATCGAGCGAGTCACCCCGGAGAGCTACGGGCCCGGCAACGCGCTCCGCAGCACGACCTTCGCCGGAACCGTCCAGCCCGCCGGCGCCATCGACGCCGCGGGCAACCTCTGGCTGCCGAGCTTCCGCGGACTGGTGATCGTCGACCCCGATGATCTCCCCGGTCACGAGGGCCCTCCGGCGGTGCGTCTCGAGGAGGTGATCGTCGACGGCGAGCGCCGGCCCCTCGATGAGAAGGTGACGCTCCCGCCGGGATCCGCCCCCCTCTGGATCCGCTACACCGCGGCGACGCTCCAGAACGCGGAACGCGTCAACTTCCGCTACCGGATGGATGGCGCCCCGGGCGGATGGGTCGACGCCGGCACGAGTCGCGAGGCCTTCTTCCCGGCGCTTCCGCACGGCAACTACACATTTCACGTCGCGGCGTCGTTCGACGGCCAGACGTGGCAGGAGGCGGCGACCGCGCTTCCGATCGCCGTGCGACCGTACTTCTTTCAAACGCCCTGGTTCATCGCGCTGCTGGTGATCGGGATCGCCGCGGTGATCGCCGTCACGATCTGGCTCTGGACGCGGCATCTGCGTCTGCAGCAAACCGAGATGGAGCGGCTCGTCGCGAAGAAAACCGAGGAGCTGCGGCTCGCGAACGATCATCTGGAGCGGCTCTCGTTTGTCGATCCGCTGACCGGACTCGCGAATCGCCGCCGGTTCGACGAGAAGCTCGACGAGGAGTGGCGGCGCGCGGCGCGATCGCAAACGCCGCTGGCGCTGATGGTTGCCGACGTCGATCTCTTCAAGGACTACAACGACTCGCTCGGTCATCCCGAGGGGGACCGGTGTCTCGTGGCGGTGGCCGAGGTGCTCCGGGACCGGATCAGACGGCCGGGGGATCTCGTCGCTCGATATGGTGGCGAGGAGTTCGTCGTGCTCGTGCCGGGTACGGATCTCGAAGCGGCGACGAGGCTCGCGGAAGAGCTTCGCAAAGCCGTCGAGGATCGCGCGATTGCGCATCCCAACTCGAGCGTGGCTCCCGTCGTCACGATCAGCCTAGGTGTCGCGAGCTGCGTTCCTTCGCAGACGACCGAAAGCGAATCGCTCTTCACCGCGGCGGACCCCGCGCTCTACCGCGCCAAGCGGGAAGGTCGCAATCGGGTCGCCGCGTCGTCCGAGTGCGCGTCCGAGGAGAGCGAACACGGACATCCCCGCGCCATCCCGCCCAAGCCCCTCGCTGAATCGTAGCGATCCGGCATCAGTCGGCGCGAGTTTAGTCCGATGGGACACCGGCGCTACTGTGCGGGTAACGCCAGTCCGGAGACCTACGCTACTTTTGCGCCGGGAGATTGCTCAGCGTCGTCTGGTGGCCCGGCGCCTTCCGCGATCGTCGTCGATGATGTTGATCAAAAGGCGGCCGTCGAGCGGATGATCCCTGCCTCCATACCAATACTCGATCATCACTGCTCCCGAGATGTCGGGCTCCTCGTCACCATGGATGACGAGTGGTACTTCGATCGTGGTCTGGCCGGGCTGAACGAGTATGGAGCCATGAAACGGTTCGTAATCCTTCCAGAATCTCTCGTTCTCATGCAATAACCGGGGGATGTCGACATGGACGTCCACCCGGGTCGGGACGAGGAACCCGCGATCGAAGATCAGCTCGATGAGCTCGACCCTGGTCGAGTCCCCCTCCTTCACGGCCGGACGCGAAGCGCGCAGCTGAGGAGCATCGTTTTCGATGATGATCAGCTCGAGCTCACGATCGCAGCCGAGCTCGACACCGCTGCTCACCGCCTCGAGCCCCAGCGTGACATCCCAGTCGGCGAATACCTGATCGTCGAAAACGGTCACCGGCACGAGTTTCAGCATCTCGCCCGGCGCGAAGCGAACGATCGGCTCTTCGATCCTGATCGGCCCGTCGTCCGTCGCGGGAGACCATGTTGCCTCCACTCGAACGACGCTCTCCCCGGCGATCGATCCCTTCCGCCCGACTGCGATGAACTGGTCATGGAGACCTTCCGAGAGTCTGTCCTCCGGGAGTGCGAACTCGACACGCGACGGACCCGGATCAAGCACACCGTAACGTTCCAGGTATACCGCGACCTCGCCATCGCTATATTCGGTCCGGAACGACAGCAGGACGTCGTCCTCGACAACGAGCGAACCTGAGAGCGGAATCCTCTCTTCGCCCGATTCGTCGATCAGCAACAGACCACCTCGGAATCCTCGGCTCGAGTAGCCCTGCACCCACCATCGTCCTCGCCAGCGGATCGCCTCTTGCCGACTCATGGAAACTCCTCCAAAGTCGAAAGGACGAACGTCATGAGCACCGCCGCTCCCGATCTCGACGACGCGATCACGCGAGGCCGCAAAGAGCTGGCCGTCTCCACTCTCCGTCGCGTACGGTGAGAAAAACTTGATGTCGACCGGATACGAGGCCACGGGCGGGCCGACCTCAGCGGTCTCCAGAATCGCCGCTCCTTCGTTCCATGAAGCGAAGACGCCGAACCGATCCCCCAGCCAGCCGGCAACCGAGTAGATCCAGTTCTTGTCCTTCACGACCGGCTCCGCCAGGCGGACCTCGCCGTCGACACCGAAGATCGCCATGTGAAGGGAGTAGCCATTGTCGTCGCGATCCTTCCAGGCGATCAGAAACGAGTCGGTACCTCCCTCGATTTCTCCGAACGGAATCAGTACGCGCTCGGCGAGCGGCTCGAGCGTGACCGCATTCACGAACCAACCGTATACGAGAGACTCCTCGAACTGAGTCACGAGCGCATATCGTCCGTCCGCGGTCATATTCGTCGTGACCATTCCATTGCCGAACGGAGTGTCGGTGAGCTTCCTCTCGCGGATGACCCGCCCATCTTGAGCCAGGGCGACCAGATGGAGGACGCCGAAGCGCGCGACCGTCATCAGGTACTGGTCCTCGGCGGCGTCATGAAAGCTCATGATCCAGACGGGCCTTCCGGGGCTCTCGCTGCCGATTACCCGAATCCCGTCAGCATTCACGATTGCGGCGGGATTCAGCGCGATGCAGCCGGAAGAGTTGCAGGATGCTGCAGTCACCGGCCTGATCAGTCGAATTCCCGGGGACGGAACGTAACTCTCGTACGCCGACCCGATCGAGACAGGCTCTGTGACGTTGAGCTCATCGTCGACGTCGGAGACGAGGATCTCGAATCGAGTACCGATCCCCGAGGTGTCGTGAATGTCGGCGTACCAGACGAGCGCTGCGTGCTCGGTGCCCATGGAGAGCGAGGGAGCCATCGACTGTTTTGCACTGATCGAGCGCGATTCTCCGAACGAGAGGCCATCCGGGTCGAACTTCTGAAGCGTGATCCCTCCGAAATCGGCGGTAGCCGTGACCCAGTGGTCGTCGTTCCATGAGACCGTGACACCGGAGGAGTCTTCGCTCAGAACAGCTGCGTCGACCATCCTGCCGCGAGAGTCGAGGAACGCGATGTGTCCAGGACTCGGATAGTGATCGACCGTGTAGGCGGTGTCGCAGAAGCGCGAGATCGACCACGCAACCGCGAATCCATCTCCCGCCGCTGCGGTGATCGAGCTGCAGCTTTCCGCACGGCCCAGCTCGATCGAATCGTCGACGACGCTCCCGTCGGGCTCGATCAGCGTCCCGTGCAGGATAAAATCGGTGGCGGACCAGACCAGGAGATGGTGCAGGCCATCGAAGGTCGCATCCATGTCCGTCGCTCTCCTGTTCGATCCGGTCGAGAACGGAC
Source organism: Acidobacteriota bacterium (assembly GCA_019347945.1). NCBI lineage: Bacteria > Pseudomonadati > Acidobacteriota > Acidobacteriota bacterium. The sequence continues at coordinate 84,971 of JAHWKK010000006.1, forward strand.
GCGCCCAGACGAGCTGACCATTCGCATCGATCCGTGCGAAATGAAGATTCGTCTCTGCCCGGTGATGCGCCTCGCTCCAGAACACCAGATAGCCACCCGGATCCGCAGAGACCGTCATGTCGATCAAAGCCGAGTCCGTTGGCAGCGGCGTGACGCTCGAGGTTCCTCCCTCTGCATCGAGCAGAGTCACGAAGGCCGATTCGAAACCGGGGCTCGCTACGAGAAATCTACCGTCGTGTCCCGCAGCGACATCACGGCCGTAAGCCCCGGACTCCGCCGGCGGCGGAACATCGAAGCGGACAAAGGGCTCCTCGCAGGAAGCCTCCCCGGCCCACGCGCCACCTGCAATCAATGCGGCAGCCACAATGAGCAGGACATGTCGATAGAGCATGAAGAGTCCAACCGGCGGGGTGGATCATGCATTTCTGTTTCTGGTCGGCAGCGTGCGGTCGGAGGGCCGCGATATCGAGCGTCGGCTCGATGGACCGGGTGGCGGCCTCCCAGGCGGCCCGATGTAGCGCGGCCAGAACCCGACTCGGAATCCCGCGCCATCGGTTTTGCTTGATGCTTTCGTGAACCGCTCGCTTCGCCCGTCGACGATTCTTCTCGGCGCCGCCCTCAATCTTCGCTCGCTCGAGCCGCTTCACGTACTGCGATTCCTCCGAATCCCCGCGATCCATCTCATTCTCCGCCGCGATCTCCCCTCGGCGCATTCCTGCTCCTCGTCGCACGCGCACCCTCGCCCCACCCACCGCCCAATCTGACGGCCGTCCCATGTAGCGCCGGCCGCTTGCAAAGCGGCGCGTTCGGCAGAAAGGCGTTACGTTGAAAAGCGGCGCTACTTTCGCGACGTCACCTGGTGACCGGCTGGGTCCACGCGGTCTCGCGCTCGTCGGGGACGACTGGATGAGCGACCGGTTTCGACGAGATGATCTTCGCGCGGACGTAGAGCTCGCCGCCGCGGAAGCGATACGACGGTGAGACGCCCGGTGCTTCGCTCAGGACGGTTCCGGTCTCGCCGCCCTGTCTCGTTCCGATGAAGCGCGTCACGTAGCTGACGCCGGGCTCGGCTGCGATCTCGATCCGGAGCTCGGCACCCGAAACAACGACGTCGTCGAGAGTCACGCCGGTCGTCGCGTAGAAGTCCCCCGCCTCCATCGCCGCGATGAGGCTCTCCACGGTGAGCTCCTCCGCGCGCACCATCACCCAGCCGCGGCCGGGATTCGGATGCGACGGGCCGAATGCGTGGTAGTGATGCGCATCGTCGGTCGCGAGCCCGAACATCACCGGATCGCCGCGCAGGACCCGCGCGGTCAGAACGATGTCCCACAGCTCGTCGGTCGACGGACGGTCCTCGTCGCCGTCGTTGTGAACCAGCGGATGCCCGTTGTACACCTCGAAGAACCTCTCTCCCTTCAGGGCGACAAGATCTTCGGCAGTCACCGCCCACACGTAGTTCGGATGGTTGATGTGCGGGAACATCGGCACGCCGAGCCGCTCGCGCTGCGCGAGCACCGCGTCGACGTTGTTCTGCATCACCTCGAGAACGGTCGCGCCTCCCTGCGGCGGAATCATCTCCCGGATGTTCGTCGCATTCACGTGGACCGGCTTGCCCGCGACTCCGTCGGTGATCTCCTCGCTCTTGATGATCAGGAGCTCGCCGGGACGCTCGAAGAGCGGCCGATACTCGGCAAGAGTCTTGAGCCGGACACTCAACACGCCGTCCTCGAGCTTCGTCTCGACCCACACATCGCCGTATGTCTCCAGATAGTGATCGAAGGCGTGACGCAACGTCCCCTCCGGCGGCACGGTCACCCACTTCTCTCCTTCCGCGAGAATGTTGTGATCGGAAAGGGCGACAAAGTCATACCCGCGATCCGCGTACCACGCGATGATCATCTCGGGAAAGTCGTCGCCGTCGCTCCAGAGCGAGTGCGTGTGAAGATTGCCCTTCCACCAGCGGGCTTCCGGCGCGGGTGCAGACGCCGTGTGGCAGCCCGCAGATATCAGGAGGAAGAGAAGGAGAGGGAGGAGCGAGCCGGCGCGGTGCATCGGGGCAATGTCAGTGGAAGTGGTGGATTGGGGAAGATCGAGCTACCAGGCTCTCCCCCAGCCTCGTCCGCCATTCATCACCAGGTCAGTCCGCGGCCTCCCGGATCGAGCGCATCGTTCCGCGAAGGATGTTCATGAAATCGGCCGGAACGTTCCCCTCGGCCATCGCGAGCGCCCTCTCCATCACCGGAACGGCCTCGGAGCTCCGTCCGAGCCGGTGGAGGAGACGAGCCTTCGTCCACAGATTGAAGACGCCCTCTCCGCTCACAGCGATCGACTGGTCGATCCATCCCAACCCGTCCTCGAGGCGCTCACCGCTCTCGAGCGCCCAGTTCGCCGCGGCACCCCAGGTCGATGTGAATGTCCTGTCGATTTCACTCCAAACGAGCGCGCTCACGTCGACCTCGACCTCGAACGGAACCTCGAGCTTCTCCCACGCGAGCGTGACCATGGCGGAATCGGGAGTCTTCGGATCGATGGTGAATTGCATCCACTCGGTGTGCGGAGCGGAAACCGGCTCGACCTCGAACCGAAGGGCGTCCTTCGCGGGGTCGTAACCGTACGCCCCCCACTGGTCGGGATCACTGTTGATGACGAGCGTCCACCGATCCCTCTCCGGAATCGCGAACAGCGAGTACTTTCCTGCGGGAAGCTCCTTTCCCGCGATGGTCACGGGGTCGGAGAAGGAGATCGTGGTTGCCTCGTTGGCGCCCATCCGCCAAGGCTGTCCGTACGGGACGAGCTCGCCCCAGATCCGGCGGTTTTTGACCCCGGGCCGGTGATATTCGATCTCGATGTCGGTGGTTCCAATCGTCTGGACGACCGAGGCCTTCTGGCTGATGCGAGGCGTCTCGAGCTGTGCGGTGAGGGGAAGGGTAAAGGCGAAAAGCGAAGCTGCGACAATCAGTTTCTTCATATGAGGAGCTCCATTCGGTTCGAGTGAGCTGCGGATGCGTCGCACCCGATTCTATCTGATCGGCGAGGCACGGGAGCGGCCTTCCCGGCGTCAATCCATCGTCTTTCGGGCCTGCTGGTTCAGCCATTCCTCGATGAAGTCGTCGAGATCGCCGTCGAGAACCCGCTGGACGTCGCCGACTTCATACCCGGTCCGCATGTCCTTGATGAGCTGGTACGGCTGCATGACGTACGAGCGGATCTGGCTTCCGAAGCCGATCTCCAGTTTCTCTCCGGTGATCTTCGCGGCCTCCTCCTGTCGTTTTTCCAGCTCGAGCTGATACAGCCGCGCCTTGAGGAGCTTCATGGCGGTGTCGCGGTTCTTGAACTGGCTCCGCTCGTTCTGGCACGTCACGACGATGTTGGTCGGAAGATGTGTGATCCGAACCGCGGAATCGGTCACGTTGACGTGCTGCCCCCCCGCCCCCGAGGATCGATAGGTATCGATCCGGAGATCCTTGTCGTTGATCTCGATCTCGATCTCGTCGTCGATCTCGGGGAAGACGTGCACCGAGGCGAAAGAGGTGTGTCGCCGCTTGTTGGCGTCGAACGGAGAGATCCGGACGAGACGGTGAACTCCCCGTTCGGCCTTCAGGTATCCGAAAGTGTGCTGACCCCTCGCGATGAAAGTGACGCCCTTGATGCCGGCCTCGTCGCCCGCCTGATAGTCGACGGTCTCGGTTTCCCATCCGCGCCTCTCGCAGTACCGGAGGTACATTCGAAGAAGGATCTCCGCCCAGTCCTGCGATTCGGTTCCGCCCGCCCCCGGATGGATCGAGACGATCGCGTCCGCCTCGTCGTGCTCCCCGGAGAGCTTCATCTCGATCTCGATCGACCGGGTCTGTGCCTCGAGCCCTCGAAGCACCCGTTCGAGATCCGCCGCGACGTCCTCCCCTTCTCCGGCGAGCTCGCGCATCACCTCGATTTCCTCGAGCTTGGTCTCGAAGTCGACGCCGGTGCTGACGCGTTTTTCGAGGCGCGCGCGCTTCCGTCCGATCTCCTGCGCCTTTTCCGGATTGGACCAGACGTCACCGCTGGCGAGCTCCTGCTCTACCTCCGTAAGGCTGCTTTTCGCGGAATCGAGGTCAAAGATAACCTCGAATCGCGGCGACTTTCTCCTGGATGTGGTCGATGCGTGTGGAGATATCTTCTTTCATCTACGACTGGCTCCTTCGAGTGACTGTGAGGATGATCAGCAACAGCGCTCCCCCGATCGCGAACCAGTCGCCCCATTTCACGTAGGGCGTCAGGGTCGTTCGAGGGCGGACCTCTGTGATGAACATCCCGGATTGATTCATTCTAATCTCTTCGACTACGCGGCCTCGCGGCGTCACCGCCGCCGAGATTCCTGTGGTCGCGGCACGGATGAGCCAGCGATCCGCTTCGATCGCCCGCAGCCGGGCCGACTGAAAATGCTGCGCCGGAGCCGCGGTCTCGCCGAACCACGAGTCGTTGGTGATCGTCACCAGAATGTTCGCTCCGTTCCGGACCTGGTTCCGGCCGATTTCCGGAAAAACGACCTCGTAACAGATGGCGAGCCCGTAATCGAGTTTACCGCGCAGAGGCTCCGTGGAGGTTCCGAACTGGAAGTTTCCGACCGCCCGCACGAGCTTCTCGGCGAAAAACAACGCACGCTGCATCGGCACGTATTCGCCGAACGGTACGAGCTGGATCTTGTCGTATTTCGACGCGATGCCGCCGTCGTGCACCAGAAACGCCGAGTTCCAGACCCGGTCCGATCCATCGTCGGCGGTCGCAATCGAACCGAGGATGACGTCGACCCCATTGTCGCGCGAGACTCCTTCGACCCAGTCTCGGTACGGCGGGGTGATGGCGAAGGGGTACGGCACTGTCGATTCAGGCCAGACGATGATCTCGGCCCCCGCCTGAACCGCATCGAGCGTCATCGACTGCATCAGGAAGTAGATGTCACGAGCCTTCGTGGGGTCCCAACGGACATCGAGCGCGATGTTCGGCTGGAGCACCGCGACCCTGAGCGCTTCCCCTTCGCTCGCCGGCTCCCTCCCCTGGGCGATCAGGCCGAGTAATCCCCACACGATCAGATACGCTGCCGTCGCCGCGATCGGCTGGATTCGCGACGCGATGCGCGGATCGAGCATGAACATCCGCGCCGCGACGACCGAAGGAAAGACGATCATGCTCCCGAGCAGATAAGGACCCGTCCACGGCGCGAGCTGTACCAACGGAAGATCGACGATCGTCGCAGCAATCAGGTCCCAGGAAAACCCGGAGAGAAGAATCGTCCGCGCGTACTCGAACACCGCCCACGCAACCGCGATGGCGATCCACCGACCCCATCCCCTGCCGGGATCGAGTCGCCATACCGTCAGCGTGAAGAGGCCGCCGTAGATCCCGAGAATGATCGCGAGTAGAACGTAGATCCCGATGCCGAGCGGAAGCGGGATGCCCCCCTGTTCCGACATCACCGTGATCACCCACGGGACGTTGATCAGCCACTGCACGGTGATCGCCGCATGACCGAGGAAGAAGGCTTCGAGTCCGCCGCGTGCAGTCAGAACCGCGATGATCAGCGGAAAGAGAGCCAGAAAGGCGAGCGGGGCGATCGAAGCGTTCGGAAACGCGAGAGCGAGCGCAACGCCTGACGCGATGGAAGCAGCGATGCGAAGGTGCAGTGACCCTCGCAGCCGTGTCGCGGCCGAAGAATCCATCGTCAGCTCTTGAAGAGGTCGTCGAACGCCTTGCGCGCGTCGTCCGGGGTCTGGGTCTTCGATTTGTCCGCCGCGAGATCCCTGACCATCTTCGGCTGAAAGTATTCGCACTCGTTCGCGGTGTCCTTTTTCGGGATGCGGGCGGGGATCCGTTCCTCTCGACAGGACCACTGAACCGAGGTGTCGAAGTTCCGGCAGTTCGTGCAGGTGTGGAGATCGGCACCGCAGTCGAGGCACTTCTCGTCGAACGAGATCTCGACCTCGCCGAGCGTTTTCTTCAAAGCTCCGCATCGCGCACACTTGAAGGCCTGCGGGCCGAAGCCACCCGCGGTTCGCCCCCTCGGTGCTCCTTCCAGCCGTTCCTTCTTCGGGATGGAATCGCGGCGGGTCTGCTTCTCCATGCCGCTGTCCTGATAGCCGCGGTGTCCGTACTTTCGTTCGCTCAAGCCGGTTCCTCCCTCACCTCGACGAGCAACCGGAGCGGCTGTTCGAGGTAGCTGCGCAGCGTGGCGAGATACTCGGCACCGGCAGCGCCGTCGATCACCCGATGATCGCACGACATCGTGATCTTCATACGATTCCGGACGGCGACCGTTCCATCCAGCACGACGGCCTTTTCCATCGCGCTGCCGACGGCGAGGATCGCCACGTTCGGCGGATTGATGATCGCGGTGAACTCCTCGATTCCGTACATCCCGAGATTCGAGATCGTGAAGGTCGAATTCTGGTACTCCTCGGGAGTCAGCTTCCGGTTCCTCGCGCGACCGGCGAGCTCCTGCACGCGCGCGGCGATCGCGGGAACCGAAAGCTCGTGCGCGCCACGAACCACCGGCGTCAGCAGACCCTCGTCAGTCGCGACGGCGATTCCGACGTCGACGTTCGAGTGGTAACGGAGCGCTTCATCTCCCCAGCTCGCGTTCACTCGCGGATGATGGAGCAGAGAAAGCGCGGCGGCCCGGACGACGAAATCGTTGACGCTCGTCTTCGTCTGCTGGATCTCATTGAGCTGCTTTCTGAGCGACATCAGCTCGGTGACATCGACGTCGATCGTGAGGAAAAAGTGCGGGATGGGACCGAGGGATTCGCCCAGCCGCCGGGCAATCGTGCGGCGCATGCCGCTCAGCGGCACGTCCTTTTCCTCGAGCTGTTTCGGGGCGCTCAGCTTTTCTGCGGTGCGGCCGGTAGCGGCAGGTTTTCCGCTGCCCGCTTTCCGGACGTCGTCGGCGACCACCCTCCCCGACGGACCGCTTCCCCGGATCGACTGGATCTCGACCCCGAGGTCTTTCGCAAGCCGTCGTGCGAGCGGAGACGATTTGGTGCGGCCCGAAGCGGTGCCGGAATCTGCGGGCGCCTTCGTTTCGGCCTTCCTTCCGGGCTCCGGTTCCGCGGGAACCTTCTTCCCGGCGTCAGCTTTCTTCTCGTCCGGCTTATCGGCGGTCTCATCGGAGGTCTTTTTCTTCTTGTTCTCCTTCTTCTCTCCTGTTTTCTCGTCGGGCTTTTCCGATTTCTCGTCGCTCTCTTCCGATTCCTCGTCGTCGGGCTTCTTCGATTCCTTCTCCGGCTTCTTCGAGGATTTTGCACTCTTCTTCGGCGGCTCGCCGCCGATCATGCCGATGATTTTCCCGACTTCGGCGGTCTCGCCTTCGCCGACGAGGATGGAGCTGAGCGGTCCGGACTCTTCCGCCTCCAGATCGAGGTTGACCTTGTCGGTCTCGATCTCGACGACCGGCTCACCCTTTGTGAGCTCGTCGCCCTCAGCCTTGTACCATTTGACGACACGACCCTCGGTCATTGCGTCGCCGGTTTTCGGCATGATGATCTCGCCCATTTCTCCTCACACTCCATTCGCGTAGGCGACATCGCGCACGGCCTGGATGACGTCCGGCTCATGCGGCACCGCCAGCAGTTCGAGATTTCGCGCATACGGCATCGGAACATCGGCTCCGGTGACGCGGATGACGGGCGCATCGAGCTCGTCGAATGCCTCGTCCATGATCGATGACGCGATCTCCGCCGCAAATCCGAACGGTTTCCACTGCTCCTGCACGACCACGGCCCGATGCGTTTTCCTCACCGACTCGATCACCGGCGCCACGTCGAGCGGCCGGATCGCGCGAATATCGACGACCTCGCAGTCGATTCCGTCCTCCTCTTCGAGTGTTTTCGCGGCCGCGAGCGAGAGATGCACCATCTTTCCGGATGCCACGATCGTGACGTCCGCTCCCTTTCTCGCGATGGTCGATGTGCCGATCGGCACCGTGAAGTCGGAATCGTCCGGTACCTCTCCCTTGATGGCGTAGAGCGCGGCGTTCTCCAGAAAGATCACCGGATCCTTTCCTCGTATCGCGGACTTCAGCAGACCTTTCGCGTCGGCCGGAGTCGATGGTGCAACGACGACCAGACCGGGGAAGTGTCCGAAGAACGCCTCGAAGCTCTGGGAGTGCTGCGCCGAAAGCCCGACACCTGCGCCGTGAGGACCTCGAATCACCATCGGGATGTCGAGCTGGCCCCCGGAAAAGTAGCGGATCTTCGCCGCATGATTGAGAATCTGATCGGCTGCCACGAGCGCGAAGTTGAACGTCATCATTTCGACGATCGGGCGCATCCCCGTCATCGCCATTCCGATGGCAGTGCCGACGATCCCCGCCTCGGCGATCGGTGTGTCGATCACGCGGTTCTCGCCGAACTTGTCGAGCATCCCGGCCGTGATCCGGAAGGTTCCCTCGTAGACGCCGATGTCTTCGCCCATGATGACGACCGAGTCGTCGCGTTCCATCTCCTCGAAGATCGCGTCCCTGACGGCGTCGCGGTAGCTCTTCTCCGCCATTACTCTTCCTCACCCTCTTCGTCGCCGGCCTGCTCGGAGCTCGCCGCCGCTTCGACGTCTTCGGCATCTTCAGCCTCCTCGTCTTCTTCGTCTTCTTCGCCGCCTCCCTCGTCACGGGGACCCCAATGGAGCGGAGACGAAACGTCGCCGTCAGGCTCGCGCCCCGGCTCGAGGGCGATCACGTCCTCGAAAAGCTCCTTCGGGTCCGGCTCTTCGGCCTCCTCGGCGAAGCGGACGGCTTCCGCGACCTCCTCGTCCGCCCAGTCGCTCATCTCCTGGAGATCTTCGTCGGTCAGCCCTGTCATCTCGCGAAGGCGTTTGGAGAGGATCAGGATCGGGTCGCGATGGCGGCTCTCCTCGACCTCCTCCTTGCTTCGATAGGGCTGAAAGAGATCCGCGGCACCGTGTCCGCTGAATCGGTAGGTGATCGCTTCGATGCAATAGGGCCGGCCGGTCATCCGGACCTGGCTGATGACACGGTCGGCGACGCCGCGCATCGCGAAGGTGTCCTGCCCGTCGACCTTCTCCGAGGGGATGGCGTAGGCCTCGACCCGCGCGGAGAGATCGGTAACCGCGGAATGACGGTCGACGGAGGTTCCCATCGCGTATCCGTTGTTCTCGATCACGAAGATCACGGGGCACATTCCACGCTTGCCCCACAGGCCGGCCATGTTCAGCGCCTCATGAAACGATCCGATGTTCATCGCACCGTCGCCGAAGAAACAGACACAGACGCGATCGGTGCCGGAGTAGCGGAGCGAGTATGCGGTCCCGGCGGCGAGCGGAAGGTGGCCGCCGACGATTCCGTATCCCCCGTAGAGGCCGCGGTCGACGTCGAACAGATGCATGGATCCGCCCTTCCCCTTCGAGACGCCACTGGCCTTGCCGTAGAGCTCTGCCATGACGTCCTTCGGGTCCGAACCGAGAAGGAGCGCGTGCGCGTGGTCGCGATACCCGGCGTAGACGATGTCGTCCTTCCGGAGAGCCGAGGTGATCCCGGCAACGACGGCCTCCTGGCCGCTGTAGACGTGGAGATAGCCGCCGATTTTTCCTTTTCGAAACGCTTTTTCGGACGCCTCCTCGAACTTCCGGACGAGCACCATCTCCCGGAGAATGCGCTCCCATTCGGGGGCAGCGATCTCTCCGAGCGCGGGCTCGGTCTTCTTTTTTTCGGCGCGTTTTGCCATCAGTTTCTCATCTGATCGATTCCTCTTCGGGTGGGTGGCCCCGGGGCCGGGAAGAAACTCGCCCTCCGTCGACGGCTCACCCGCGGACGCGCGCGAGCCTCATCCTCGACTGTCCCGAATGTGCGTGGCAGATCGCCACTGCAAGGGCGTCCGCCGCATCCGCTGACAGCCTTGCATCCTCGGTGCCCCTCACCAGGATACGCACCATGTGCGCCACCTGCTTCTTCTCGGCGCCTCCATACCCGACCACGGCGCCTTTGATCGAGCGTGGAGAATACTCCGAGATGTCCAGCCCCGCAATCCGGGCCGCCAGCAGGATCACTCCTCTCGCCTGCGCGAGCTGAATCAGGCTTTTCGCATTGACTCCGCTGTACGGTGTCTCCACCGCCACGCAGGACGGCTTCACACGCTCGATCAACTCGGTGATTCCGTAGAAGATCCTCTCGAGCCGGGCAACGAGATCGTCCCCTTTTTTTCCGCGGATTGCACCCTGCTCGACCAGGTGGATCCGGCTTGCGCGGTAGTCGACCACACCGTAGCCGGTGACCAGCGAGCCGGGATCGATCCCGAGAATGCGGAGATCCTCACGGGCGACGGCCGCTTTCCCGGGGTTTCCCATCAGCCCTGCTGAGCGGCCAGCACTTCCTCGGAGATGTCGAAGTTCGCCCAGACGTTCTGGACGTCGTCATGGTCATCGAGAGCTTCCATCAGGCGAAGAACGCTCTTCGCTGAGTCGTCGTCGAGCGGGATCGAGGTGGTCGGAAAGAGCCCGATACTCGCTTCGATCATCGGAACCTCTCGATCCTCGAGACTCTGGCGGACGCCCTCGAACGCTTCCGGAGTCGTGTAAACGCCGAATGTCTCGGCATCTTCCGACACGAGGTCCTCGGCGCCGGCCTCGAGCACGATCTCCATCAGCTCCTCTTCACCGATGCTCGATCTGGCGACGCTGATGAAGCCCTTCTTCTCGAAGAGATAGGAGGCCGATCCGGGAGTCCCCATGTTGCCGCCGTTCTTTTCGAGCAGGTTGCGGATCTCGGGAGTGGTCCTGTTGGAGTTGTCAGTGACGGCTTCGATGACGATCGCGACGCCTCCGGAGGCATACCCCTCGTAGGTGATTTCCTCGAAGGCTTCCCCTTCCAGCTCCCCCGTTCCCTTCTTGATGGCACGCTCGATGTTGTCCTTCGGCATGTTGGCGGCCTTCGCCTCGGCAATGGCGCTGCGGAGTCGGGGATTTGCCGCCGGGTCCCCTCCTCCGAGCCGAGCCGAGATCGTGATCTCGCGAATGATCCGAGTGAACAGCTTGCCGCGACGGGCGTCAGCCGCACCCTTCTTGTGCTTGATGGTGCTCCATTTGCTGTGGCCGGACATGCAGATTGGCCTCCCTGTCAGAAGAATCGCCGGTTCGATCGGTTCTTCGACACCGCGGAAGCGGTGGAAAACCAGATCGTTGCAACCATTCTACTAAATGCGGAGCCCGGTTTCCTCTTCCCCTAAATGCGGAGCCCGGGTTTCCTCTTCCCGTTGCGGCCGGTCTCTATCGGAACTTTTCCGGTGGGAAGCGCGGCGGTCGCCGCTCGAGGAATGCCTTCAATCCCTCGACCACGTCGGTGCGGGTGAACTGCGAAGCGAAGACGGCCCGCTCTCCGGGATCGCCACCGGACGAGCGGATCAGACGCGCGGCCGTCGCAATCGCTTCGAAGCTCCGTCCCGCGGTCCAGCTCTCGAGCCATGAGGCCGTCCGCACGCCGCCGTCCCGGATGAGATCGAGGACCCCGAGATCGCGTGCGGTCGCGACAGTCAGCGGCCCGTCGCCTCCGAGGATCTCGATCGCTCTCCGCCCGCATCGCCAGACGAGCCCGGCGATCGCCATCGGGCTGCAGCGGGAAAAATCGAAGCGCGAATCCCCGGTCGCGACGAAGACGTCGGAGCAGAGCCCGAGGGCGAGCTTGTCGCCGCCGATCATGCCGGCGGCATCGGTGATGAGGGTGGCACGCCGGTTCGCGAGAGCTCCGGCGAGCGGCTCGATGCCGCCCTCCGGGGCCCATTCGCTGTCGATGACGATCACCGACTCGGAGCTCTCGAGGTCTTCGGGCTCGAGCCGGTCGCCCGGTCTGATCAGGATGGAGCGCAACGATTACTCGGAATCGGGCCGCTCCGGAGCCGGCTGATCCTTCGGGCCGGGATGGTCCTCGCCCGATTTCTCGTCGTACTGGCTCTCCTCGGACGTATCCTTTTCTTCGGGTTCGGGATGCGCGGGATGCGGTCGGTTTTCTTCGCGTCGGTCTTCCATCAGTAGATGATCACCTCGTCGCCGACGTTCGCCATCCGATACAGCCGGCCGATGTCTTCATTCGAGAGTCTGATGCAACCGTGCGACACGCTCTGTCCGAGCTGGGAAACGGCCTGCGTTCCATGTAGCGCGTAGCCATCGCCGAGATTCAGCCGGTAGTCGCCGAGCACGCCTTCGTACTCACGCGGTCGGGTACCGAGCGGCGGAACGACGAGCCTCCCCTGAAACCAGATTTCCTGCCCGGCCGGCATCGTCCGGACGACCTGACCGTTGCGGATCTCGACGACGTCCCTACCGCTGACGCTGAGCATGTGCTCGGGCGTGCCGATCGCCGAGTCACGGTCGAGTCTCACCATGTCTGCACCCGTGCTGTTCGCGATCTCAATGTAGTGCCAGTCCGGCGGCTTCCACACGGGGTCGGTTTCCTTCGAAATGATCTTGAACCTTCCGACGGGCGTCCTGAAGTCTCGGCGCCGCCCGTTCTGCACCAGGATGTCGCTCTTTCCGGTCGAGCAGACGGCTTCGAAAACGACCTCACCCTCCCGCCGCAAGTACACCTTGTTCTCCTCGGTCGACACCGTGATCACTTGGTTCGAATCCTGATGATCGCTGAGGGTCTCGTCGGATGACTCCACTTCGCCCGACAGCTCGTCGAGCCGACCGGCCGCCGTCTCCATCTTCTCGCGGAGCTCGTCGAGGCGCTGCTGGCGCATCTCCTGGATCATCTCTTCGATCCGGTCGTAGCGCCGGTACTTCGCAGCCTCCTGGACATTGAGCGTTTCCGCCGCGACCGCCCAGGCCAGAAGTCCCACGGCCAGGACCAGCAGCGCCCAGGAGGCAATCAATCCAATCCATCGCTTCATTCAGTCGTCTCCTCAGTAGATGTAGATCTTCGTTCCCTCGCCGATGCGAGGCCAGATGGCTCTCATGTCGCTCTCGGAGACCATGAAGGAACCGGGTTTGACGCCATCGAGAGGGCTTTCCTCGGAGGGCGTCGTATGAATCATGTAATCGTTCGGGAGCTCGATCACGTAGCGGCCGAGGCCTCCCTTGATGGCCGGCAGAGAGGAGGGCACCTCTTCGCCCTTCATCAGATACACCCATTCCTGGACCTGCCAGGAGGGGGAGTACGACTTCCCGACCACTTCGAAAGCCCCTTTCAGAGGGACGAATGTCCAGACCTTCCCGTCCTTCCCCTCGATCTCCCTCTGCTCCCCAACCTCGACCGGCATCTCCCTGAGAACCTGGTCCGCGTACTGAAGCATCAGAGCCTTCTTCTCAGTATCGAGCGCGAGATAGAAGTTCTCGTCGTCGAGGTTTGCAATCAGCTGCTCCCGAGCCTGAAGCTCGCGCCGCAACTGCTCCTCGGTCAGATCCATCTCCGCCAGTTCGTCCTTGACCTCGTTGATCGCGACCGGCGAGGTCTGCTCGCTCGCGAGAACCCTCTCGAAATCCTCGGCCAGCGCTCTGCGATGCCAGGACGAGATCAGGAAAACGATCGCGGCCAGCAGAAGAATCGCCAGATTGAGCCACAGCGGCGGCCGGGGGGTGCGCCGCCGGTCGGGCGACTCCGGACGTTCTTCAGCCCGCCGGTCACTCTTGAGATTCAATGGCATTCCGAAATTGATCCTCCCCCAACGTCCCCCTAATGCGAAATTCATGACCGGTTTCGAACCGTTCTTCGAGCTGACTGCACGACCCTTGCTTCGGAAACGATCCGAAAGGAGATTCAATGGCTGAGTCCAAAGCTGTCATCGAAGTCAATGACGAGAACTTCAAGAACGAAGTGATCGACTCCGAGATCCCGGTATTCGTCGACTTCTGGGCCCCCTGGTGCGCACCGTGCCGGTTCATGGCCCCCGCTCTCGACGAAGTGGCTCCGGAGTACGAGGGAAAAATCAAGATTGCCAAGGTCAACACCGAGGAGAATCAGCAGACCCCGATGTCGTACGGCATCATGGTTCTGCCGACGCTCGTCATGTTCAAGAAGGGTGAGGTCGTCGACCGGCGCCAGGGTGCGATGAACAAGGGGGCGCTCAAGGCGTTCCTCGACGAGCACGTCGACGTCAACTGATCGAAACGCTTCTGAAAAATGAGAAGGGGAAAGGGCCCGGTGAAAGCCGGGCCCTGTTTCTTTCGATGGGAGTCGCCGGGCCGCCGCCGTGGTGGCCGACGCCCCAACGGCCGCTCGCGCATTTGAGCCGTGGAATCATCCAATCCAGGTGATAGTATGTCCGAGGAGTAACGGATGACGACGCGGCAGAATGCTGACCTGTCACTGCGGAGTGGTGTGAGGCTCAAGTTTGCCGAACGAGTCTGGAAAGGCTCCGGCAGGACGGAAAAACTCACGATCGCCTGCATTTTCGTCATCCTTTACGTCCTGACCGACATCGCGACGAACGTCTTCGAGCTGGAGCCGGGGGTGACCCGTTTCTATCCTCCCGCCGGACTCGCATTCGCCTTCTTTCTGATCTACGGAAAGCGCTGGGCGGTCGCTTTCCTCGCCGCAGCGCTGGCGAGCGCAATGACGGCCAGAGGTTTTCCGGGCTCTCTCGACAGTCTGGTGCCGATGGCGCTCGCAAAACTTCTCGTCTATCTCGGAGCGGCCGAGCTCGTGAGGCTGCGGGGCTTCGATCCGCTGCTCCGGCGCGCCCGGGACGTCTACTCCCTCGTCGCGGTAGCGATCCTGGCGCCGATCCCGATCGCCGTATTCGCGAACTACGTCATCTACACGGGAGTCGTCGATCCGTGGACACAGTCGCTGGAGTTCTGGCTGGGCGACTTTCTCGGAGTTCTCGCGATCGCTCCCGTCGTGCTGCTTCTATGGGGGGAGATGGAGCTCAGAAAGCACGAACGAGGTTCGCGCGCAAAGCCGCTCGATTTGCGGACGATGCGCGACGGGGCGGCGCCGATCGTGGTGGTCCTTTTGATGGCGGCGTCGTGCGCGCTGGTCTTTTCGATCGAGGGCTCGATCGGAGCTGCGGCATACTCGCTCCTTCTCCTGCCACTCCTCTGGGCCGCGCTGAAGGGGGGGACGAAGAACGCTGTTTTCGCCGTGCTGACGCTGATCATCGCCTCGATGATCTGGCAGTTCGTCGTCCGAAGCTCCGCCGAGACTCTGATCGAGACGCAGTTGCTCGTCGCGACTCTTGCAATCGCTTCGCTCTTCGCCGGAGTCGCGATCACGAGCAGGCAGGCAATCGTCTCCCAGCTGGAGGCGAGCGAGGCGCATCTGAAGCAAGCGGAATCGCTGGCCGGGTTGAGCAGCTTCGAATGGGACCCGATCTCCAACCGCATCACGGTCGGACACCACGTCGAGAATCTTCTCGGTTATGAGCTCGACCCACGCTCGACCACGCTCGACGAGATCATCGAGTGCGTCGACGAGATCGAACGTTCCTCCGTACGCGGTGCGCTGATGATCGCTCTCGAACAGGAAACGCCCCTCGATCGAGTCGTGACGTTCCGTCCCGCGGATGGATCGCTCGCCCGCTTCCACTGCCGATCGGCCGTTCGATCGGATCCCGGCGGAAGGCGAAGGCTCGTGGTGATGTGCCGGAACGTCTCATCCGAGCTCGAGCGTGAGAAACAGTTCGGGCGCATGGAAAAACGGATGCGCCGCTTCGCCGACGTCACGAAGGTCGTCGCATGGGAGGCTCGGGCGGACAACTGGCGGTTCACCTTCATCGCACCAGAGATCGAGCAGCTTCTCGGATACCCGCGTGAATGGTGGTATCGGGAATCCTTCTGGACCGAGCACGTCCACCCCGACGACCGGAAACGGGTCGAGAATCACTATCGGAACTACCCCGGAGAAACCGGCCCGCTCGCGATCGAGTATCGAATGCTGGCCGCAGGGGGACACATCGTCTGGGTTCACGACGTGATCGAATCGGATCCGAAAGCCTCCGAGCCGAGACTCGTCCATGGCTTCATGTTCGATGTCACGAATCGCCGCGTGGCCGAGGAAAGACTGAGACATGTGTCGCTGCACGATCCGCTCACCGGCCTGCCGAACCGCGGGCTGCTTCGGGACCGCCTTCACCACGCTCTGGATCGTCTCGGGGGCACCGATGAGCTCGCCCTGCTTCACGTCGACCTCACGCGGTTCAAGCTGATCAACGATTCCCTCGGAAGCGCAATCGGAGACGATCTGCTCCGCCGCGCCGCCCGTCGCCTCAGCCGGATCGTCGGAACGACGAATACGGTTGCCCGCGTCAGCGGAGACGAGTACATGATCCTGATCGACGTCATCGACGGCGTCGACAAAGCGAGGGAGCTCGGTCGCAGGATCATTGAAGCGCTCACGAGCCGATTCGAGATCCAGGGTCACGAGATTCACGTCGGCGCGAATTGCGGAATCACGATCGCCGGCTCCGGCGACAACATCGAGATGGTATTGAGCCGCGCGGACATCGCGTTGCAGCAGTCCAAACGCTCCGGCGAATCGGGTGTGGTCGTCTTCGAGTCGGCGATGGAGAAGAAGTTCCTCCGTCGCAAGCGAACCGAGGACGACCTCCGCACCGCCCTCGATCGAAGCGAGCTTCTTCCGTTTTTCCAGCCCATCATCTCACTCGAATCCGGCGCGATCACCGGCGTCGAAGCACTCATGCGCTGGCGCCATCCCACCCGGGGAATCCTTCCGCCGGGCAACTTCATCGCCGTCGCCGAAGAAACCGGGACGATCACCGAGATCGATCTTCGGATCCTCCGGGAGGGATGCCGTCAGCTGGCCCGGTGGCAACGCGTTGAGGGAAGAACCAATCTGTCGCTCTCCGTCAATTTCTCCGGACTTCATTTCCGGAGCTCCGCCGTCGTCCGCAAGATTCAGGAAACGCTCGAGGAGACCGGAATCGATCCGGGAACGCTGCATCTGGAACTGACCGAGAGCGTCCTGATCGGCGATTCCGACACAGCAATGGAGGTCATGAATCAGGTCGTCGATCTTGGCGTCGAAGTCCACCTGGACGACTTCGGGACGGGTTACGCCTCGCTGGTCTATCTCCAGATGTTCCCCTTCTCTGCGGTGAAGATCGATCGCTCCTTCGTCTCGTCGATGCTGCTCCAGCCGAAGAGTCTCGAGGTCGTCCGGTCGATCGTTGCGCTCTGCCATACGCTCGATCTGCGAGTCGTTGCGGAAGGAGTCGAGGAAGTCGCCCATGTCAATGAGTTGAAATCTCTCGGCTGCCATTTGTTTCAGGGCTTCCTGATCTCCCCCGCTCTCCCTTCCGAGGAGGTCACGCTCCTTCTCGACGATGATCGTTTCGCGGGACACAAAACCAGAAACGGACCGGCAACCTTCAGCGGCTTCTGAATCAGGTCGGACGGGTCGGACAGCTCGGACGACATACGGCCGGGTCGGGTGCCCGGCCGCATGCATTCCGTCACCGGCGGCTGCGGATGATGATGTCGCCGTTGAAGGTCGTGAAGTGATACGCGGCCCCACCCCCGTTGATCGTCGCGATGACGTTGCGATCGACCTCGACTCGATGACCTCCGCGGGCCCTCGTGTCCCCTCTCTTCACCGTAGCGGAGGAAGGCTGAATGTTCATATCGAAGTCAGTGAGGATCTCGCCGTTGTTCGTCTTCATCTGCAGGTTGGCTCGGGTCGATGCGGGCAGAGTGACGTCGATATCGCCGTTGAGGCTGCTGAAGGACATCGCTCTGTCGTTGGTGACTTCGAGCAGACGGACGCGTACCGGACCATTCGTCGTGTTTGCGACGACGGTTCCGGAGACATCGTCCGCATAGATTGCTCCATTGGTGTTTCTGAGCTCGAGCTCACCGCTGAGACCTCTCACCCGGATGTGTCCGCCATTGACGGTCGACGCGACGAGGTTGACCCGGCGCGGCACCCGCAGCATCACCGGAGACTGGGCATTGGGTTGCAGCGCGACCTTCACGACGTTGTTGTGCTCTTCCGCGATCAGGCCCATGCTGACGTTCGGGATTCTTCGGAGGCCATCGCTTCGGGGCTTCGCTTCTCTCCCCTCCGGCGTCTGCAGCATGATTTGAATCTCCGAGACGTCGGCTCCTTCGATCTCGATGCTTCCATTTACCCTCGAGATCTGCAGGGTGACCGGCTTGCCGGGGTCGGTGATCGGTACGACGATTGGTTCGTTCTGCGCAAGCAACGGCAGCGCCGCCAGCAGCGCGACGATGAAGAGAGTTTTTTTCAGTTTCATCTCAATTTCCTTTTCTGATCATGATGTCGCCATTGAGGGTATCGATTTCGATACGAGTCGCGCCCGAGCCGATGCGGACTCCGGTTCTGCCGGCGTTGCGAACGACCCACTTCGTTCCTTCACGCCGGGTTCTTTCCATTTCGGCCACCGAGGTAGCCTGCCAGTCGAAATCCGTCAGGATCTCGCCATTCAGAGTAGAGATTGCAAAGAGAGCATCGAGCGCCGGGGGAAAATAGAGATCGATCTCATCGTTGACCGAGGAGTATTTCGAATCGACGGTGGGAGTCGTCCTGAACCGGCCGGCTACCGGTCCGTTCACCGTCGAAGCCGAGCCACCCCTGGCGTCACCCTCGAAGAAGACCCCTCCATTGACGTTGCGAAGGATGAACTCGTCGACCGTGCCTCGGAGGTCGACGTCACCTTCGATCGTACGAGCCTCGACCGTGATTCCGTCGGGAACTTCGATCGTGAACGCGTACTCTGCCCGGCCTCGATCGCGATCATCGGAGTCGTGGGAACAGCGCCACCCGCGATCCGAGCATCGCATCGGTGCGTCGACCAGGACTTCGAGCGCCGAGCCTTTCCTCTCGATGACTAGTGGCCATTCGGCGAGAACCCCCGAAGCCGAGGACCGTCGTCCTCCGATGGCTTTGATCTCGGCGGCGACGCGGATCGAGGCCGCGCCCGTTGTGATGGTCATCGGACCGTAAATGTTGTCGATCACGATCGACCGAACACCATCGGCCGGAAAGCTCTGATCGAATCGGCTCCGCTCGGTGTCTCCGAGTGCGGTCGATGCTGTCAGAACGAACAAAACAGCGAGGGCTGTGCGGTTCATATTCTCTCTCCTGCGCGCTGCCGCGCGAACGACCGGACTTCATCCTCGATGTCTTCGCGGTCGATGAGGCTCTCGATGTCGGAGGGTTCAGCCGTCGGCTGTTCCAGCAGCACATCAATCAGGGCGATCTGGACGAGAGGCGCCGACTCGAGAGCCAGCCGATCGGCGAGCTCCCTGTAGACGCCTGGGCGGGCCACCAGCGGGCGGGCGGCTTCGACGGCCGCCAGCCGGACATTCGGATTCTCATCGGACACGGCGGCCTCGATCAGACCAGCCGCCAGCGCAGGAGACGGCTCTTCCATCCCGGCAATCCTGCCAATAGCTTCGAGCCGGGCACTGGCGGATGACTGTTCCAGTAGTGAGAGGACGACGAGCTCGTTGAGCGAGTCCACCTTCTCCTCGAGCCGCGCCTGGTCACCCGGCGAATCGCTGTCGCGAAGAATCAGCATCCCGGTGGCGATCCCGGCGCCGAAGAGAACGACTGCCGCGAGCGCCATCGCGATTTTCTTCGGGACCCTCCGGGGAAAGGCCCGAACCGTACCGTCGCCTCCGCCGAGCTTCCGCTCGTCGATCGCCGGCAGGTTCTGCCAGATCTCCTGCATGACCGCGTATTCCTCGACGCACACGGGACAACTCCGGATGTGCCTGCTCAGAGTGGCGTCCAGCTCCTCGCCTTCCACAAACGCATCGGTAATCGCGTTCTGTATTTCGTCACACGAGCTCATGTTCCATCTCCCTGTAGATCGATCTCAGTTCCTTCATCGCCCGATGGACGCGCACTTTGAGCGATGACAACGAGATTCCGAGAGACCGCGCGATCTCCCGGTAGCCTTTCGTTTCATCGCGTGCGAGAAGGATCAGTTCTCTCTTCGCGGGCTCGAGACGCAGAAGTGCGTTCTCGAGCCGGTCGAGGTTTTCCCTGTGCTCCAGATGCTCGGGGGCGAGCACCGATTCATCTTTCAGATCGAGAATCGCCGGGTCCACGGCAATAGGTCGCCGGCGGCGGAGGTGATCCAGACACGCGTTTCGCGCGACGCTGTAAATCCACGGCGTGAACCGCGATCCCTCCTCGAAGGATTCGCGGCTCCTGAAAATCCGGAAGAACGTCTCCTGCGCCATGTCCTTCGCGAGATCCCGGTCACCGGTGATCTTCGCGCAATACGCGACCAAGGCGGGGTGGTGCCTCTCGAAGAGGTGCTCCATCTCCTCGAAGCGCCCATTCCTCACCGCCGACATCAGATCCTCGTCACTGCCGTGGTCGTCGTCCATCAGCTCATAGTTTCCCATCGCTCACCCTTCATGACGAGATCGGGAGGGAGCGGTTACAGGGGGAGGATATGAGGAGATAAGGATTTGAGGATTTGAGGGTTGAGGATGTGAGGACGTGAGGATTCAGGTCGCTGGGAGGTCAGCTGGTCCGACCCGGGCACACTGGGACCAGAGGTCCCGCGTGATTGGACAAGAGTGGGCAACCATCACCAGGTGCACCCCTCAAATCCTCATATCCTCATATCCTTTCTTCACTTTTTCGGGGTCTGGGGGCGGGAAAAACGCGATCGGATCCAGTCCCGGTTCATCTGCGCGATGAAATCGATCGAGATGTCCTTGGGACAGACGGCCTCACATTCCGCATAGTTGGTGCAGCTGCCGAAGTACTCCTCCATGACGGCAACCATGTCCTGAACTCTGCGGTAGCGTTCCGGTTCGCCCTGTGGGAGCAGGGCGAGATGGGAGACCTTCGCGGCGGTGAACAGCTGCGCCGCACCGTTCGGGCATTGCGCAACGCATGCGCCGCAGCCGATGCAGGCCGCCGCATCCATCGCCTCCTCCTGAACGGGTTTCGGCACCAGCGTGAGATTCGCCTCGGGGGCGCTTCCCGTCGAGACCGAGATGAATCCTCCCGCCTGGATGATCTCGTCGAACGCCGTGCGATTGACCGAGAGATCGCGGATCACCGGAAACGCCCCTGCCCGCCAGGGCTCGATCCGGATCGTGTCACCGTCGGAGAATGAGCGCATGTGGAGCTGACAGGTAGCCGTTCCCCGCTTCGGGCCGTGTGCTTCGCCATTGATCATCACGCCGCAGGAGCCACAGATCCCTTCGCGGCAGTCGTGATCGAACGCGATCGGCTCCTCCCCCTTCTCGGTGAGATTCTCGTTGACGATGTCGAGCATCTCGAGAAACGAGGCATCAGGGCTGATGTCCGTCGCCTCGTAACGCTCGAACCGGCCTTTTGAACGGGGGCCTGCCTGACGCCAGACGTAGAGAGTCAATTTCATTACTTGTAGCTCCTCACGGTGGGCTTGACGTATTCGAACTCGAGCTGCTCCTTGTGGAGCCGCGGTGCGCTGCTGTCGCCCGTGTACTCCCAGGCGGCGACGTACTGGAACCGTTCGTCGTTCCGCTTCGCCTCTCCATCATCGGTCTGATGTTCAACCCTGAAGTGACCGCCCGCCGATTCGTCGCGATCGAGAGCGTCGATGCACATCAGTTCGGCGAGCTCGAAGAAGTCCGCAACCCGGCCGGCCTTCTCGAGACTCTGGTTGAAGGTCTCCGCGGCACCCGGTACGCGCACTTCGCGCCAGTACTGCTCTTTCAGCTCGCGGACCCTGGTCATCGCGTCCTTCAGACTCTCCTCGCTGCGAGCCATCCCGCATCCCTCCCACATGATCGCGCCGAGCTCGCGGTGGAACGATTCGACGGTCCGGGAACCATTGGTTCCGAGCAGCGCGGACACTCTCGACTCGACTTCCGCTTCGGCATCTCTCGCCGCCGCCGTCGGGTCAGGCCTCTCCCGGTTGAGTTTGGTCGCGAGAAAGTTGCCGATCGTATAGGGAAGCACGAAGTATCCGTCCGCGAGTCCCTGCATCAGGGCGCTCGCTCCGAGGCGGTTGGCTCCGTGATCGGAAAAGTTCGCCTCTCCGATGACATAGAGACCCGGAAGGTTGCTCATCAGCATGTAGTCGACCCAGAGTCCGCCCATCGTGTAATGGGGCGCGGGATAGATCCGCATCGGCGTCTCGTAGGGATTGTCCGCCGTGATGTCGGCGTACATGTCGAAGAGGTTCCCGTAACGCTCGCCGATGGTGGACTTGCCGAGCCGCTCGATCGCCGAGGAGAAATCGAGGTAGACGCCGCGGCCGGAGCTGCCGACTCCGTATCCGGCATCGCAGACCTCCTTCGCCGCCCTCGACGCCACGTCTCGTGGAGCGAGATTGCCGAAGCTCGGATACTTCCGCTCCAGGTAATAGTCCCTCTCCTCCTCGGGGATCTGATTCGGAGGACGATCGTCGTCCTTCTTCTTCGGAACCCAGATCCGCCCGTCGTTTCGAAGGGACTCGCTCATCAGCGTCAGCTTCGACTGATAGTCACCCTTCTGAGGAATGCAGGTCGGATGAATTTGCGTGTAGCAGGGATTGGCGAAGAAGGCGCCCTTCCGATGTGCCCGCCAGATCGCGGTCGCGTTGCAGTACTTCGCGTTGGTCGAGAGATAGAAGACGTTCGAATAACCCCCCGTTCCGAGGACGACTGCGTCTGCGAAGTGGCTCGAGATCTTCCCCGAGACGAGATCGCGAACCACGATTCCCCTCGCCTCCCCGTCGACGACGATCAGGTCGAGCATCTCCGTACGGGTGTGCATTCTCACAGTCCCGGCCGCGATCTGACGCTCGAGCGCCTGATAAGCGCCGAGCAGCAGTTGCTGTCCCGTCTGTCCCCGGGCATAAAACGTACGCTTGACCTGCGCTCCCCCGAACGACCGGTTGTCCAGGTAGCCCCCATACTCGCGAGCGAACGGAACCCCCTGCGCGACGCACTGATCGATGATGTTCACGCTGACCTGGGCCAGCCGGTAGACATTGGACTCCCGGGCCCGGAAGTCGCCCCCCTTCACCGTGTCGTAGAAGAGCCGCTGAATGCTGTCCCCGTCATTCTGGTAGTTCTTCGCCGCGTTGATCCCCCCCTGCGCGGCAATCGAATGAGCACGCCTCGGGGTGTCGTGGAAGACAAAGCAGCTCACCTCGTATCCGAGCTCGCCAAGGGTTGCCGAGGCGGATGCACCAGCCAGCCCTGCTCCGACGACGATCACCCGGAACTTCCTCTTGTTGTTGGGGTTCACCAGCTTCATGGTGAATTTCGCTTCATCCCACCGATTCTCGATCGGGCCCTTCGGGACGCGCCCATCCAGACCGTTGCCGCCGACGCTGGTCACCCTCACTTCGCCACCCCCATCAGGATCGCCAGCGGAAACGAGAGGTTCCCGATCGTCACGATCACGGCGAACGCGATCGCGAAGACCCGCCGCCAGTCATTGAATTTCCGGTGGTTGAGACCGAGCGACTGAAACATGCTCCATAATCCGTGATAAAGGTGGAGCCCCAGGGCGAGGTTCGCCAGGATGTAGAACGCGCTCACGAGCGGCCGGCTGAGCGACGCAACCAGGTTCTGATGCACCGCTCCCTCCTCGAATGCCGGATTCACGTGTCCCGTTGTGAGGTCGAGGATGTGAAATACAACAAAAAGGGCAATGATGACCCCTCCCCATCGCATCGTCCGAGCGGCATACTTCGCCGCGACCGTCCTTCTCATCTCATAGCCGACCGGACGAGCGCGCCGGTTCGCCAGAGTCAGGCGAACGGCGGAATCGATGTGAAGAATCACCGCGGCGAGAAGAACGAGACGGGCGATCCAGAGGGCCCCGCCTTCCGGCAGTCCTGGAACCCCTATCACCCGGAGCCATTCGCCGTAAACGTCCAGCGGATAACGACCTGCATGCATTCCGAAGTAGAGCTTCAGGTTCCCGATCATGTGAACCAGAACGAATCCGAAGAGGATGATGCCGGTGATCGCCATCACCGCCTTCTTCCCCAGGGTTGAGCTATAGAAATTAACCAGCCAGGACATTCGTTCGCCACCTGCGATCCAACGGGGCTCCGTGCGATCCGCAGCAGGGGATCGAACGTGCCGGGTAATCATAGTCGGTCGACGCCTGTGAAAAAAGAGCCCTTAAACGAAGAGTTGGACAGAATTTTGCCTCCGGAGCCCACTTGATGAGGAATCTCATGCACATCGTATCGACATCGATCGCAGCGAGGAGACGCCGCCGCGCGGTCGACTCGCTCCGGACGATCTGCCGGTGCCAGACGCACCGCCGCCGATCCCGTCTCGGACGGATCACCGCAGGTATCACCTCCGTCCTCGTCGTCATACTTTCAATTACCACCCCGCTCGGCGCCGAGGTCTTTCACCCGATTCTGACGTCGGCTTCGGAGCTGCTCCCGTTTTCGGCTTCCGTCGAGATCGTCGAGATCGAATCGGAGGTACGGCGCCCGGTGGCGCCCCGCGTCCACCGCTGGCTTCACGACAGGCTCACCGCTGAAACCGTCCGGCGTGCCTATTTCCGGGATCACGTTCCTTACGGATCAATCATTTACGAAGAGGCTCAGCGAAACGGCCTGCGCCCCGAGCTCGTCGCGGCGGTCGTCAAAACCGAGTCGGATTTCAGGCCTCGGCTTGTTTCCCACAAGAACGCCCTCGGGTTGATGCAGATCATTCCCAGCACCGGCCGCTGGATGGGAGCAGGAAACCTCTTCAATCCCGACGAAAACATCAAAACCGGAGCCCGTTATCTCCGTTATCTCCATCGCAGATTCGAAGGGGACGAGACGCTCCTGCTCGCCGCCTACAACGCCGGTGAGGGAAATGTCCGCCGGTATGGAGGCGTCCCTCCGTTCGACGAGACCCGTAACTACGTCGGAAAAGTCGCCATCTCGAATGCCGAGTATGAAGCGCGGATCCGGCAGAGCGTCGCCGAATGGAACCGCCTCGCCCTGAGGCTTCGCGACTGAGCTGGAGGAGGAGCCATTCCGCCGGTCTCCGGCATCCGCAAACCGGGTATCCTTTCCGGCCGTGCTCTCCCCGTCGACGACTGCCTCGTCTGTGACCGGTCCAGGCCCGGCGATGAGCAGCCGCCCACCGCTCTTCACCGGTCCTTTCCTGCGGCTGCTTGCGTTCGTCTTCATCACATTCACCTCGGCGTTCCAGCTCTTTCCGACGATGCCCCTGCGCATCCTCGAGCTCGGTGGATCGAAGGCGTCGGCGGGGCTCTTTCTCGCCGTCTACACATGGGCATCCGCGATAGCCGCTCCGCTGACCGGAACCGTGGCGGACAACTTCGGCCGGCGCCGGCTGATGCTGACCGCTTCGATCGCCTTTCTCCTGTTCACTCTCCTCTACGCAATGACCACGAGCCTTCCGGTTCTGCTCGCGATCGGGCTCGTACACGGAGTTCTCTGGTCGGGGCTGCTTTCGGCGAGCGGGGCGGTCCTGACCTCGATCATTCCACCGACGCGGCGCGTCGAAGGGCTCGGCTATTACGGTATGGCTCCGACACTCGCGATTGCGTTCGCTCCGCTGCTCGGGCTGCATCTGTTCAAGACCGCCGGCTGGATGGCGGTATGTGTGAGCATGGCCGTTCTCTCGGTGGGGATTCTCATTCTCGGTCTGCGGATCACCGACTCGCACCAGCCGGTCCGGAGGTGGCCCCGGCCTCGGCAGCTCGTCGACTGGAGGGTGGTCCTCGTCGGTACGACTCTTCTCGTATGCGCGTTTCCCTACGGAGGGCTGACCTCCTACGTCGCGATCTTCACCGCGGAGCGCGGCATCCATCCCGACGCTCTCTTCTTCATCGTCCTCTCGATCGCGATCATCGTGACCCGGATCGTCATTACGCCTCTGGGCGACCGCTACGGACCCCTCTGGCTTCTCTATCCGGCGCTGCTGCTCGTCCCTCCGGCGATGCTGCTCCTGATCCACGCCGGGACCGGCCTGCAGATGGCCTTCTCGGCGACGTTGTTCGGAATCGGATTCGGTGCGATCTACCCGGCGCTTCTGTCGGCCATTCTGATGCTGGTTCCGGGCGACAGACACGGAGCAACATTCGGGAGCATCCTGATGTCGCTCGACATCGGAATCGGCGCGGGATCGCTCGTGATCGGATGGATCGCCGGCACTCGAGGCTGGAGCGCCGCATGGGGAACGGGTGCTGCCGTTGCAGCCATGGCGATTCCGATATTTCTGCTCACCTATCCCCGTTTCGCGCGGAATCGAACTGATTTCGCCAGGGGCGTTCCCGACAACTGATCATCCGCCGCTTTTTCGGATCGCTTCGACCGCGGCACGTGCACGGGTGATGCTCTCGAGACTGACCGTGTAATCGAGCATCCGCCAGAGGATCAGCACCTCCCGGCTGTGGCTGCCGGTCACACCCCGCTTCTCCATCTCACCGCGGGCATCGGCGAGGAGATCCTGGCTGTCGGACAGCTCGGCGAGACTTCTCATCGCCTGCTCCACGAGCATCAGCGTGTCCGAATCGATCGCCTGGGCGCCCTGAATCCCTGCTCGGGCCCGTTCGATCATTCGAATGGCTACCGCCTTCTTCTTGCGATCGAAGGATTCGGCGTCCTCGCGCCCGTGGAATCGGATGAGCCTCCCGAGGATTCCGGCGATCTCTTCGATCGGCTGGTCGAACCGGAGCCCGGTTCGATAAAACAGCTTTCCCGTTGCGTCTTTTTCTCCCGTCATCCGGCTCCAGACGACGTCGGCCCTGAACTTGTGACGTTGTCCGAAGTCGGGATCGAGCACGGAGATCCGAACCGGCGATCCCACATTGAGATGGGTGGTGTTGACGATCCCCATTCCCCCCGTGGAGATATCCACCAGGACGACTGAGTCGCCGCCGATCTCCGCCTCGAGCGGCGTGGCGAAGACGTAACGCTTTGCCGTCCGGATGTCTTCGACGACCTGCGTACCAGCAGCAGTGGTCACTGTTTCTTTTCTCGTCAAGCCGTTTACTCCGAAAAAGATGGGATTCGCGAAACTCACCGTCTCACCACCCCATTCTATCTCCCCGATGCCTAGAGATAACGCTCGAGAGCGCTCTCGATGCCGGCCCGATCGGTCAGACCGACCAGCCGTCCCGCTTCCTCTCCGTCCCTGAAAAAGACGAGCATCGGAATGCTCTGGACGTTGAAGCGGGTCGATGTCGCTCGGTTGGCCTCGGTATCGAGCTTGGCGAACGTCACATCGGTTCGACGCGATGCAACCTCGGAGAACACCGGTGCCATACGACGACAGGGCCCGCACCATTCGGCCCAGAAGTCGACCACGACCCTCGGCTCCCGCGAGAGAAGCGCGTCGAAGTTCTCGTCGGTGACCTCGACCGGGGTCCCTCTCATTTCGAGATCCGTCCCACAGCTTCCGCAAACGTTCCGGCGGCCGGGCTCACGTAACCGGTTCCTCTTTCCGCACGAACGGCATTTCACGATCAGATCACTCATTTGCCTCTCCTCACTCTCACGGTAACGCCCGGCCATTCCCGAAGTATGATGCGTCCATGAGCAGGCCCGCGACCCCGGAGACCCTTCGAATGCTCTGGATCGCCATGCTGGCGTCGGTTCTGATCTATGGCCTTCTCGCATGGATCATCACCAGCGAGAGTGCCGAACCCGCGGACTGGCGGGATCCGATGGTCTACATCCTCGCGGGCATGGCTGCCATGGTGATGATCGCAGCGATTGTCGTGCCTGGCCTCGTGGTAACGGCGGCTCGCCGAGCAAAGCGCTCGGATCGTCCCTCGACTTCACAACCGACCTCCGCTTTCGAGCTCACCGGGGAAGTCACCACGGCCTACATCCTCCGGCTCACCATGATCGAATCGGTCGCGATCTTCGGGCTGGTTCTGGCGATGGTGAAACAGAGCTTCGACTTCTTCGTTCCTTTCGGACTCGTCGCAATCGCTGCATTTCTCGCGATCTCGCCGAGCACCGATCATCTCCGCGGACTCGATCGATCGGGGCGCTGATCAGATGAGCAGTTCGGCTTCGCGCAACTGGCGGAGCCGGTCGCGCAGTTCGGCGGCCTTTTCGAATTCCAGCTTCGAGGCTGCCTCCCGCATTTCCTTCTCGAGCCGCCTGATTCGCTCTTCGAGAGGGCCCTCGGCCACCAGATCGAGCCCCGTATTCGCGATCTCGACGCCATAGAAATCGAGGTTGGCCATCTTCACGAGATCGGAATCGACCGCTCTCATGACCGACTTCGGCTCGATCCCGTGCAACTCGTTGTACTCCGACTGAACCGCACGACGTCTGTTGGTCTCATCGAGCGCGTGCTGGATCGAGTCGGTGATCCGATCGGCGTATAGAACGGCTTTCGCGTTGACGTTGCGCGCTGCCCGGCCGATCGTCTGGATCAGGGACGTACCGGAGCGGAGAAATCCCTCCTTGTCGGCATCCAGGATGGCGACGAGCGAGCATTCCGGAATGTCGAGTCCCTCCCGCAGGAGGTTGATCCCGACGATCACATCGTAGGTACCGAGGCGGAAATCGCGCAGGATCGCGACTCGCTCGAGGGTGTCGATGTCGCTGTGGAGGTAGTGAACCCTGATCCCGATCTCCAGCAGGTACCGGGTCAGATCCTCGGCCATCCGCTTGGTGAGGACCGTGACCAGCACCCTTTCGTCACGCTCAGTCCGGTCCCGGATCAATCCGATGAGATCATCGACCTGGCCCCGGACCGGACGGATCTCGACCTCGGGGTCGAGCAGCCCCGTAGGCCGGATCACCTGCTCGACAAACTCGCCGCCGGTGAGTGTCAGCTCGTAATCGCCGGGCGTGGCCGAGACGTAGATGGCCTGATCGATCCGCTCCCTGAACTCGTCGAAATTGAGCGGGCGGTTGTCCAGGGCGCTCGGAAGACGGAAGCCATACTCGACAAGCGTCTCCTTGCGCGAACGGTCGCCACCCCACATCCCGCGCACCTGAGGAATCGTCTGGTGCGACTCGTCGATGACGATCAGAAAGTCATCGGGAAAGTAGTCGAGAAGGGTGGGCGGCGGCTCTCCGGGAGCCCGGCCGCTCAGATGACGACTGTAGTTCTCGATACCGTTGCAGTAGCCGAGCTCGGCCATCATTTCCAGATCGAACATCGTTCGCTGCGCCAGCCGCTGCGCCTCGAGCATTCTTCCAGCCTCTCTCAGCTCCCTCACCCGTTCGTCGAGCTCTTCCCTGATATTGGTCATCGCGTCGGCCAGGCGGTCGCGCGGGGTCACGTAATGGCTCTTGGGATAGACGGCCAGACGGTCGATCGATTCACCCGCCCTTCCGGTGACCGGATCGATTCGCCGGATCGCCTCGATCTCGTCCCCGAAAAACTCGATCCGGACGGCATCGTCCTCGTACGCCGGCCAGATTTCCATCACGTCGCCACGCAACCGGAACGTTCCTCGGCTCAGATCGTACGGCGTGCGCTCGTACTGCATGTCGGTCAACCGTCTCAGATAGTGATCGATCGGCTGGTCCTGTCCGGTCTCGAAAAAGAGGAGCATGCCGAAATAGAGCTGCGGATCGCCGATGCCGTAGATGCAGGAGACCGAGGCGACGATGATCACGTCACGCCTTTCGAACAGCGCTTTCGTCGCGGCGAGTCTCAGTTTGTCGATCTCGTCGTTCTTGGTCATCTCCTTTTCGATGTAGAGATCGCTTTGCGGTACGTATGCTTCAGGCTGGTAATAGTCGTAGTAGGAGACGAAATACTCGACCCGGTTGCGCGGAAAGAAGTTCCGGTACTCCTGGTAGAGCTGCGCCGCGAGCGTCTTGTTGTGGCTCAACACCAGGGTCGGGCGATTGATCTTCTCGATGACGGACGCGATCGTGAAGGTTTTGCCCGAACCGGTCACGCCGAGCAGGACCTGATGCTTCTCACCCGATGACACGGATCGGGTCAGCTGTTCGATCGCTTCGATCTGATCGCCCTGAGGCGTGAAGCGTGACGTCAGCTCGAAGTTGTTCACTCGGAGATCGGGCTCAGAAACTCTGCTCGATCGGCTCGTCGTTGATCTTGCGGAGCTCGACCAGAAGTTCCTCGGCTTCTTCCGAGTCGATTCGCTCGTCGGCGACAGCCGTCTGAAGGACCGGCAGAAGCTCCTGGAGGTCCATGAATCCGATCTCTTTCCGCTCGATTCTGACGCGAACCTCGTCGAGCTCCCGTGTGAGCTCGGCCTTCGCCGCGTCATCGAGCTCGGTCGATTCCGTCACGGTGTTCGAGAGCTCGGTCATGAGCGTCTTGCCGAACCATCCGCTGTCGAGCAGCCACCAGAAACCGCCAATCAGAAGAATGACGACGAGGCAACCCGCGCCTCCGCATCCGATCGCCCATTTTCCGCAGCCCTTCTTCTCAGCGGTCTTGACGGGTTCCTGCGAGTAGTATCCGGCCGGTGTATTGATGCCGGGCTGGCCGGGTCCTGGAACCGGCGGGTGTTCCGCCGCGCCCGGCGGAGGGGGAGTCGGAACTGATCCTGCTCCCGATTTCGGCGTGCCGTCGTATCGATTGTCCTCCAAATTGACCCTCCCTGCGGTAATAAATCCGAATCTATCATGTTATCCTTCGTCGAACTGGATAACTCGCTCAGACACGGAGATTAACTTCAATGGCGAAACTATCGGACCTGACGATCCTGGTCCTCGACGACAATCCCCTCGTACTCAAGCTGGCGCGGGCGCTGCTCGAGAAAGAAGGCTCCTCGGTGCTGACCGCCGGAAGCTGGATCGAGTTCAACCATGTCCTCGCGACCAACGTCCCTGATCTGATCCTCATCGATGTCAATCTCCCGAGCATCAAGGGAAATCGCCTGAGCGAAGTACTCAAATCTCAGCCGAGCAAGAAGCACGTTCCCATCGTCCTGATCTCCGATCTTCCGGAAAAGTCGCTCGAAGAGATGTTCCCTGCGTCCGGTGCCGACGCGTGGCTGAAGAAACCACTCACCAGAGAGAAGCTGACCGAGATCGCAGGACGCCTCCTCGACTGAACTTGCTTCAGGACGAAGCGGGGAGCCGCGAATCATCGTCATGGCGGGACGGAAGAATCATTCACGAGCCGCCCCCGAATCCTTCGCCCGTGCTTCGCCGGTCTCCTAATGAAACGACCACGAAATTGCGTGGACTTCGACCTTTTGCAGCGCTTCGCTTGGCCTGATGTCCCACCCTGCAAGGTCCCTTCGGTTTCCCCCACCCATCACCCCTCAGGGCAGGCTCCTCGCTTGCCCACCCGACCGCCCGCTCGGGACGACGTCGGTTTGAGTATGGAGTGCGGGGTTTTGCGGGCTCCGGTTTTCATTCCCCCTTCACCGACGCAACGCGCCGGTCAATTGCTCAGGATGACAAGAGCGGACTTTTCCCCGCCATCGTCTCTACCCGGGTTTCGGCACCAGCCCGTCCAGACCCGACCCCGATCCCTGGAACGAAACCTCCAACCTCCAACCTCAAACTTCCAACCTCAACATCTAGTTACTCGGCGGGGCTTCCGCCGGCGGGAGCTCGTCAGGCGGCGGAGACTCCGCGCCAGCTTCCAGGGCCAGCTCCGGTTCGACGGGGAGACCTTCGGGAATCGTCCCGTAGATCTCACCCCAGCAGTTCTTTTCCGGCTCGGTACCGGTGATGAAGACGCCCTGCACCACCCGACCACACGGCCCTTCTGCGCGCCTTCCCGTCTTGAGATCGAACGAGACCGAGACCACGCCGGGCGGAACCTCGAACGCTTCCTTCGGCTCCCCCCTCAGCCCCAGTTCGTCGATCGCTTTGAAGACCTCGATCCAGATCGGAAGAGCCACATCACCACCCGTCGATCCGCGGCCGAGCGATTTCCTCGGATCGTCGTATCCGACCCAGACCGCAACCGTGTACTCCGGTGAATAGCCGACGAACCACGAGTCGGTGTAACCGTTCGTCGTCCCGGTCTTTCCGGCATAGACTCCCGGGAGTGTGTGTGCCGGAAACCCGGTGCCTCGCCGCACGACGGCCTGCATCGCGTGGGTCAGGACGTAGGCCACCTGCTCGGTCGTAGCCTCCTGGAGGTCCGGATACGTCTCTTCGAGTATCTGCCCCTCGGCGCTCTTCACGCGCCGGAGCATCCTCGGCTCGGCGTGCACCCCGCCGTTGGCAAAGCTGTTGAACGCCGCCGCCATCTCGATCGGAGGAATCCCGGCGGGTCCGAGCGCCAGCGATGGAACCTCCGGCAGATCCGCCGAGATCCCCGCTCGTCTCGCAAAGTCGATCACTTCGCCGATTCCGATCAGCAACATCACTTTGACTGCCGGGATGTTGATCGACAGCTCCAGCGCGCGCTGAATCGTGATCACCCCCTCGTAGGTGCCTGTGTAATTTCTCGGTCGATAGACTCGATTGCCGTCGAGCTCGAACTCGGTGGCGGCGTCGAAAACCGTGTCGGCAGGCGTGTATCCTTTCTCGAACGCCGCTCCGTAGACGAAGGGCTTGAACGCCGAGCCGACCTGCCGCGCGGACTGTACCGCCCGGTTGAACTTCGAGTTCCTGAAGTCGTAGCCGCCCACCAGCGCCCGCACCTCACCCGTTGGAACGTCGAGGACGACGACCGCCCCCTGGAGCGCCGGATACTGATCGAGATACCACTTTCTCGGTTCCTCTTCTCCCTCTTCGAAGCGAACCCAGATCACGTCGCCTTCGCGCAGCTCCCGCGCAACATCTCTGCGGGTCCAACGGGTCGAGTCGGCATCGAGGGTGATCGTTTCGCCGGCGAGCCGCGCCTCGATCGCACCGGTCTCGGATTGAAGGACCACGGCCGGGTAGGCTTCACCCGCCTCGAGCTCTTCCCGCCAGCGGGGATCGGACCACGTCGCCGGATCGCCGCCCTCGTCGATGATGTTTCGCTCCGGTTTGCGGAATCCTCTGATTCGATCGAGCCTTCTCAGATTCTTCCGTAGCGCTCGCTCCGTTTCTTCCTGCAGCGCCAGATCGAGCGTCGTCTCGACGACGAGTCCTCCGCGATAGAGCCCCGCGGTGCCGTAATTCTCCTGAAGGTACTGGCGGACCTCCTCGGTGAAATAGCCACCCGCTCCGGGCGCATCCTCCTCCCAGTCGCGGAGAATGATCGGCTTCGCACGGGCCTGCTTCCGCTCCTGCTCGCTGATGTATCCCTGTTCGGCCATCCTGTCCAGAATGTAGTTGCGCCGCGAAATGACGCGATCGCCGTTGGAGATCGGAGAGTAGTCGGATGGTCTCTGAATCAGCGCCGCGATCAGCGCAGCCTCCGCGATGTCGAGATCGCTGGCGTTCTTTCCGAAGTAGACACGCGAAGCAGCCTCGACACCATAGGCACCTTCGCCGAGGAAGATCTGGTTCGCGTACATCTCGAGGATCTGGTCCTTGGTGAATGTCTTCTCCATCTCGACCGCGAGAAAGGCTTCGTTGAACTTTCGCGTCCAGCTCTTCTCAGGTGTGAGGAAGATCTGCTTGGCGAGCTGCTGGGTGATCGTGGAGGCTCCCTGTGCCTTTTCCCGCAGGATGAGGTCGGTCTTGACCGCCCGCAGCACCGCGATCGGATCGATTCCGCCATGTTCGTAAAAGCGCTTGTCCTCGATCGCGACAATGGCGTTCTTCAGATGAGGCGACATCTCGGAGGATTCGATGACGATCCGCTTCTGAAGCGAGTACTCGGCGACGCGCTCGCCGTTCCGATCAACGATCCGGGTAATGATGTCGGGACGATAATCGTAGAGTTTCTCGACCAGCGGCCTCTCGATCATCCGGGCGAAGAGATATCCCGCCGGAATGCCGAGTGCGATGAAGACGGCCAGCAGCGCGAGACGCGTCAGATAGAAAGAGCGGATCCGCCTTCCCCTCCCCTTCTTCCCCCCGGGATTCGCTTCTGCCGTCATGACCCTCAGTTTATACGACGCCCAGCGCGGGCGGAGGTCACAGAATCATCGTCAGAACGCCGGCGATGAACAGGAGGCCGACGAAGGCAACCGAGACCCAGAATGTGGCGATCGTCCCCTTGTGAACGTCGACTCGATCACCTCTCTCGCCGAGGAGATAGCGAAGATATTCGACTCGAACTCTCACTGCGCCGAGCTTTCTCTCGAGCTCGACGTCGGGATAGACCACCGTATTGATCTCCGGCATCATGACGACCGGTACGATCACGGCGCCTTTCGCCTCGGTCACGAAACCGTTCAGCTCGCTGCGGTGAGGCGCTCCCGACTCACCGACGATCACGACGTACACCGTCGTCGTCTGGAAGATCATTCCCGCTTTGCGGTCTCTGGCTCGGGCGATGAACAGGTTTCCGACTCCTCCCATCGCCTGATCGATGACCTTTTCCGAAACTGCCTCGGTGTGGAGAAAGATGAAGACGGTTTCGCCCTCGGCAAACAGGACCCGTTCGCGACGGTGCCACACCTCGTCGCCGAGCGCAGCCCATTCGTCATCGTCCGGCTTTCGGCTGAATCCCTCGGCGCCGAGAACCGCCGTCAGCCGATTCCTCGGACTCGGTTCTTCAGGAGATTCAATCGGCTTTGTCGTCGTCAGCATATTTTTCGACCAGTTTGGTCAGCTCCTCGAATTCAAAAGGTTTGCCGAGGTAGGCGTCCGCGCCGCAACTGTCTGCTTTCTCCCGGATGTCGCGATCTCCCGACAGGATGATCACCGGAATCCCGCGCGTCTGCTCGTCCGATTTGAGGCGCGAGCAGAGGGCGTCACCCGGCAACCCCTTCACTCCGAGGTCGGCGATCACGAGTGACGGATGCTCGGCGTGCGCCTGCTTCAGGGCGGCGTCACCTCCGGACACCGTCTTCGATTTCCGACCCATTCTCTTCAGCACCAGCTCAATGAGCCGGGAAACCTGAGGGTCATCCTCGACGATCAAAATCAATTTACTCGGATCTCCTTTTTTTCTTCAGACGAAGTTGAAACGAACTCTGCGGCGTATCTGCCCGGCGAGCGCTCCAAGAATCGCGCCTACTACGTTCCAGATCACATCATTGACGTCGGTCACCCGAGTTGGCTGGAAATACTGGATCGCCTCGATGGCACCGCTGAAGGCGGTTGCGAGAAGCGCGATGTAGACGAAAGACTCGATCGCGTACCGATCCCCGTTGTCGAGCAGGATGAAGAGGAAAAAACCCCAGGGAACGAAGAGAAGTACGTTCAGCAGAACCGGCATCGCCAGAGCAACGAGAACGGAAAAGGGAAGGTCCCCCTCCTGGAGCTTCTCGGTCAGAACCATGACATCGTGAAATGGTCGTGGGTCGACCTTCCGATAGGTTTTGCCGGCAATCTGGAGCGTGACGAGAAGAATCGCGCCAGTCGTCAGAAGCAGCATCAACAACGTGACGGCTCTCGGAATCGTCACCGTTCGCGGATCACGCGCCATGGCTGGAGAGTATCACCCAATCGGCCGCTGAGACCTCAGCCCGGCGATCCTCGGATGCGTCTCGACGGCGAGGAGGAAGCCCCGGAACGAGCTCATCATCGCGAGACGCTCCTGCTCGACGGTCCGGACGATCCGATCGACGTCGAGAGGTGGACGGATCCGTCTTCGAAAACGTTCGAGCGAGAGCGCGAGCCCGTCGAGCCTGGCGTAGGATTCGAGCCAGCCTTCCTCGATCATGCGAATCGCCACCGAGCGGGCAACCGACGGAAATTCGTCGAGACCGGACGCGATGGCCGCGTGGCACCCGGTCACGAACGTCTCGAGTGGAAGCTCGGAGAACTCGTCCCACCCGGATGCAAGGAGATGATCGCCCACGATATCGGCAACCACCGTCGCATACCGGTCGCACGAAGGTCGGAGCCGCCGGCAGTTCTCCCGGAACGATTCCGTCCGGTCACCGATCGCATCGACGGCACGATGGAGGCGAAGTCCCGGCTGGTAAATCGCTCGGTGATCCTCGACCGGTCCCTTGAGAAAATCTCCGAGAAAGCTCCCGACCATGAGCGACCGATCCGAGGCAGCTGTATAGAAATGTCCGAGAAAGTTCATGGTTTCGCCCGCGCGTCAGGCACGGGAGCCGCAACCCGCAGGGCCCGATTGACGCCTCCCCGCGCGAGTGCTAACGTCCGCGCCGAATCGACTCGAGAGGACCAACCATGCCAGAGCTCGGAAACAAGCATACCTGCTACAGCTGCCAGACGAAGTTCTACGACTTCAACAAACCGGAACCTGCCTGTCCGAAGTGCGGCGCCGACCCGCGTGAAGCCGACACCGCCGTGAAACCGAAGCGCGCGAGAGCCACCAGGGCGCCCGCTAAACCGAAACCGAAGAAGGCGAAGAAAAAGAAGAAGAAGAACAAGAAGGAAGTGGAGCTCGACGATCACGAGGAGCTCGAAGAGGAAGCGGACGACGACTCCGACGACGAAGTTTCCGATGACGACGATATCGACGATAATGATGATGATGACGATGCCGACGATGACGAAGCCGATGGTGACGCCACCGACGCTGACGACGAAGAATTCTGAGGTAGTGAAATGAAGAGATTCGGCTTCATCGGCTGCGCGGCCGTTGTGCTGATCGT
Source organism: Acidobacteriota bacterium (assembly GCA_019347945.1). Taxonomy (NCBI): domain Bacteria; kingdom Pseudomonadati; phylum Acidobacteriota; species Acidobacteriota bacterium. The sequence goes on from JAHWKK010000006.1 coordinate 121,380, forward strand.
CATCCTCGTTCTGGCGATGGTGGCGTTCACGACCTACAACCGCCTGGTCACACTCGACGAGAACGTCAACGAGGCCTGGGCTCAGGTGGAAAGCCAGTACCAGAGACGGGCGGATCTCATCCCGAATCTCATCCGAACGGTTCAGGGTGCTGCCGACTTCGAGAGAGAGACGCTGCAGAACGTCATCGAGGCACGCTCGAGGGTCGGGCAGGCGACTGCCGGGGCCGGCGATCCGACCGAGAATCCTCAGGCTTTCGAGCAGTTCAGTCAGGCACAGGCGGCGCTCGGTTCCGCGCTTTCACGGCTGCTCGTCGTCGTCGAGCGCTATCCCGAGCTTCGAGCCAACCAGAACTTCCTCGATCTTCAGGTTCAGCTCGAGGGAACGGAGAACAGGATCGCCGTCGAGAGAATGCGCTACAACGAACAGGCCCGCGCCTTCAATACGGCTTCCCGACGGTTTCCCGCGAAGATTTTCGCCGGCCTGTTCGGCTTCGACCAGAAGCAGTATTTCGAGTCCACCGAAGGATCGGACGTACCGCCGGAAGTCGAATTCGACTTCAGTGGATCGAACTGACGGCACCCGGAGGGGCGGGCCGCTGAAGCCCGCTCCCGCCCGTCCCTTCAGTCCGCGGTTTTTCTCCAGACGATGACTCCCTGCCGAAAAGGCGTCGCCTTCCTGCTCGTTCTGCTCGTGGCGATTCCGCTGCTCGGGCAGGCCAGGCGGCCCGTTCCCCCTGCGCCGACGCAGTGGGTCACCGACCAGTCGGGACTTCTCACTGCCGAGCAGAGGTCCGCCCTCAACGCGACACTCCGGGCTTTCGAGGAGCGCTCCGGCGCCCAGCTGATCGTCTACATCATCCCGACACTCGACGGTTACCCCGTCGAGGAGTTCACCGTCCGCGCTGCCCACGAGTGGGGCGTTGGCCAGGACAAATACGACAACGGTCTGGTCCTCTTCCTCTTCCCGGAGGATCGAACCGCCCGGATCGAGGTGGGATACGGCCTCGAAGGGTCGATCACCGACGCCTTCTCCGGGCGGGTCATCCGGGAAACGATGGGACCGCATTTCCGGGAGAATCGATGGTACGAGGGACTCGTGGCCGGAACCAACCGGCTGATGCGGCAGATCGAGACCAACGAGGAGCCGGTCGGCTCGATGGAGGAACCGCGCGGCGGTCTGAAATTCACCGACCTCATCTTCTTCGTTCTCATTTTCTTTTTCTTCTTCGCCTTCATCCGGCCGCATCGCCGCCGGGGCGGCTGCTTCACACCGATCATCTTTCCGTCGAGCGGCGTGACGTGGGGCGGGGGCGGATTCTCGGGAGGAGGGGGCGGCTTCGGAGGCTTTTCAGGCGGTGGAGGCGGGTTCGGCGGCGGCGGAGCAACGGGAAGCTGGTGAAACGATGAAACATCGAGAGCTCATCGACCGGATCGACGAACAGGCGGTCATCGACGCGATCGGTCGAGCCGAGAAGGCCTGCTCGGGGGAAGTCCGCGTTCACATCGAACGATCTGCCAGAGGCCGCGACCTCCGCGCTTTCGGGGAGCGCACCTTCGAACGGATCGGCATGACGAAAACGCGGGACCGCACAGGAGTCCTGATCTTCATCTGCGCCGAACAGCAGCAGTTCGTCGTGCTCGGAGATCGGGGCATCCATGAACGCGTCGGCGACGAATTCTGGCAGTCAGTCGCCGCCCATCTGGAGGAGCATTTCAAGACTGGCGACTTCACGCGCGGACTCGTGAATGCGATCGACGAGATCGGCGAACAGCTTAGCCGGCACTTTCCTCGGGAACGCACGGACCGCAACGAGCTCACCGATGCAATCAGCAAAAGCGACCTCGACTGAGCGCTCCCGTCCCGTTCGCGTGGTTCTCGCGCTCGGCAGTAACGTCGGCGACCGGCGCTACGAGCTCGAGCTCGCCATCCGCGCGCTGCGGCGTCACGTCGATATCGTGCGGCGTTCCCCGATTCACGAGACCGCGCCGGTCGACTCCCCCGAAGGTGCCGGCCCGTTCCTGAACATGGTGGTCGCTGGTTTTACCACCCTCGGGCCCCACCAACTGCTCGAGCTGATTCACAGTCACGAGAAGACGCGCGGGCGGCGGCGGATCGTCCGCAACGAGCCTCGCAGGATCGACGTCGACATCATCCAGTACGGCGCGGCCAGAATCTTCGAAAGGAACCTCGTCATTCCGCATCCCCGTTTCTCCGAGCGCGAATTCGTCGTCGTTCCGATGTCCGAGCTGGGACTTTATCGAGGGATTAGGGATCAGGGATCAGGGATCAGGGGTTAGATTAGGAAAGGCAGGGCACGAGTGGGGCCGCGGAGCCGCGAGAGAACCAGAGGTCCGATTCGCCCTGACAGGTCTGACACGTCGGACGCGTCCGAGCTTTCGCCCTGATCCCCTGAACCCTGCCTTTCAACCTGATCCCTGATCCCTGATCCCTAATCCCTAATCAGCGCTCTGCTCGCCGAAGCGTGCCGGCGTATCCGAGGCCGCGCCGGACCCATCCCGCCAGATCGCCCGCGGTCGCGATGGCGGAGCTCGAAACGCGGACATACCCCCTGAGTGGTCTCCCGGTGAGCTTGATCGCCCTCACGTGGGAGAGCGAGAGAGTCGGCTCGTATTGTTCCATCCCGACCCGGACCATCAACTCGTTTCCGATGACCCCGCAGAAGACATTGCCGTGCAGGAGAAACGAAAGTCCGCCGAACATTCGCCTCTCGGTCACGGAGGCGTTCCCGCCGATCACGTTCCTGATCCGCGCGACCAGCTCTTCATTGATTCCATCGGTTGCCTCGAGCCGTCTCGCCATCATTCGTCCGAGGGCCGTCGGTTCCTCCCAGCCAGGCTTTGGGCTGACATTTGTAGTGACAGGGTAGCAGATGGCGCCTCAGCAGGTTTTCGCTCCGCTCACCGTCCGCCGAGAACATACCCGGGCAACTCCGTGGGGGTCGGCTCTCCAGTGGGGGTCGGCTCTCCAGAGCCGACTCGCGGGGGGCTCCAGCCCCCCGCAAGGCGTGTTCTATCCGTCCTTCGGGCCAACCCAGAAGGCGGGATTGTGTGCAATCTCCCAGAGATGGCCATCGGGATCGCGGAAATAGCCCGAATAACCGCCCCAGAATGCTCTCTCTGCCGGCTTGACCAGCGACGCGCCGGCCGCGATCGCTTCCGCAAGCACGGCTTCGACTTCCTCTTCCGTTTCGACGTTGTGCGAAAGAGTGAACCCCCCGAACCCCTCGCCTTCGGGCGACACGGTCGCGTCCTCGGCGAGCGATTCGCGCGAATAGAGACCGAGCCATGTTCCATTGAGGGTGAAGAACGCCACTTCCGGCGGGCTTTCCATTCGTGGAAATCCGAGCCCGTCTTCATAGAAGCGAACGGCGGTCTCCAGGTCGCGGACACCGAGCGTGATCAGGCTGATTCGCGGCTTCATCTCTGCTCCTTTCAGTCGCCTGGTTCGATGCGACTGTCTCGTTGAGCCACAAGCGAGGCTACTGCGTCTCAGGTACGCCAGCTTTCGACTCTCAGCCGATCAATGCGCTCGAACTCGTCTCGATTGTCTGTCACCAGTATGAGATCGTGTGCGCGGGCCTGCGCTGCGATCAGCATGTCGTTGGGACCGATGGGCGTGCCCGCTCGCTCCAGTTCCGAGCGAACCTGTCCATATTCAGAAGCGGAATCGAGATCGAACTCGAGGGAGGCCAAGTCTTCCAGAAGCAGGTCCAGACGCTTATGGTTCTCCTGCGGGCGGTTGCTCTTTTCAGCACCATACCGAAGCTCGGCGACGGCGATGACGCTCACCGCGACGTCACTCGGCAGCACCTCCCGCAACCTTTCAATCACCTTCGGGTAGCGCGCATTGAGGTAATCGACGCAGACGTTCGTGTCGAGAAGGTAGCGCATTACCGACCGAGATCAGGACCCGGCTCGACAGAAGGAGGCTCATCCGGATATGGAAAATCGGCGGCCGTGCCCGCGAGACTGAGAAACTGTTGACTCCACTCCGCTTTGAGCGACTCGAGGACCACGCGATTGCCCTCCCGGTAGATCAGCACCTCGTCCTCGTCGAAGCGGTACTGTTTCGGAAGTCGGACCGCCTGACTCCCTCCCGACTGAAACACCTTGGCGATGTCTGCCATACGATTCGGTTCCTCCGGAAATGTATACACAATTCGTAGATACGTTGTTCCAGCCGCTCCGGCTGGGCCGCACCGGGTGATACCGCTCAGGTTCTTCGTCGGGGGTCAACCCCCCCGTCCAAAAAACGAAGGTGTGGCTCGAAGCCGAGTCAGCTCGGAAGTCAGTCGGCTTTCGGATCGGCCAGGGGGAGTCGGACGATGAAAGTGCTTCCGACGCCCGGCTCGGATTCGACTTCGATCGTGCCGCCGTGCATCGTGACGATCTCGCGCGTAATGTAGAGACCGAGGCCGGTTCCCTTTGCAACCTGGCCATTCTCCTGGACCCGATAAAACCGTTCGAACACGCGGTCGATTTTGTCCGGGCTGATGCCGATTCCCTGATCCGAAACGAGGAGCTCGAGGTGATCGGCGCGCCGCGCCAGCGTGACAATGACCTTCATCCCCTCCGGCGAGTACTTGCAGGCGTTTGAAAGGAGGTTCTCGATCACCTGCTCCATCCGCATCTCGTCGCCCCAGATCATCGGCAGCGGTTCCTGAACGTTGAGCTCGAAGACGTGATCTTCGGTTCTGGCACCGAGGCGCTCGACCGATTTCTTCACGACTGAGCCGAGATCGAACTGGCCCGCCTCGAGGGAGAATCTTCCGGAATCCATCTTCGAGGCATCGAGCATGTCTTCGACGAGTCGCAGAACCTTTCCCGATTCATCCCTGACGACCTGAAGTGAAGAGATGGCGTCCTCGGGCGCACCTTCCTTAATGGATTCCACGGCCAGATCGGTGTAGCCGCCGATCGAGGTCAGCGGGCTCTTGATCTCGTGGGTGACGAGGCTGACGAACTCGTCGCGCTCTCGATTTGCGCGCTCCTCGCTCTCGAACAGCTGCGCGTTCCGGAGCGCGATCGCCGTCTGCGTCGCGATCGTCGAAACGACGTCGAACTGGCGCGATCCATACGTTCCCCGCTTGTAGCTCTGGACGCCGATAGCTCCGAGAACCTGGTCCCCGAACTTCATCGGTGCGACCAGGATCGATCTCGGAACGGATCTTCCGACACCGCCCTCGAAGTCCCCCACCTGATCGTACGATCGCGATTCGCTGTCCATCTCGTAATGCGTCAGCTGCCCGGTGGAGATCGCTCTTCCTGTGAGTCCGATGCCGAGCGGGACGGTTCGGTGCGCCGTTTCCTGCCCCGACTGGTCGACGAAAGTGATCTCCATCGTCTCGTCCTCATCGCTTCGCACCGCGAAAAAGAACCGATCCCACTCGAGGACCTCGACGCTCTCCTTCGCGATGACCGAGACCAGCTCGCTGAGATTCAGCGTCGAGTTCACCGCGTTCCCGATCCGGTTCATGGTGCGAAGCGTCTGATTGATGTTCCGGAGCCCCGCGTTGAGCCTCGCGAAAGCCGAGACGATCGCAATCAGAATGAAGATCACGATGATCGCCCGTTCTTCTCCGAGCGTCTGGGCGAGGAACCAGGTCAATACCGCGAAAGGAAGACCAACGCCGAGGCTGATGCCGAGCCAGAGAAGCGTCGTCGGCCAGAGATGCGTCCGAACGTCGTTGAACCCGAATCTGGAGTAGACGGCCATCGAGACCAGGGCGGCGTGGCAGACGAGGTACGCCCCGGTGAAGATCGCCATCCCGAGCAGAGGCCGGAGCGAGGTCGAGAACCACATCCTCGGCACCCCGAGGGCGAGCTGGACGATGAAAGCGGCGCCGAGCGTGGCCAGCACGTGGAGCCCGACGTCGAAGAGCGCGCTCAGCGGAGTCTGCCGGCGTGTGCCTCGTGCCATCGCGACGATCCACTCGATGATCCGGACGGATCCGTGCATGACGGCCGCTGCAACTCCCCCGGCAAGCTGAAAATAGATGATGAGAAACGTGAAACCGAGGTGGAACTGGGAAGCGGGTGCCGTTCTCAGCGTCAGCGCGATCTCGATCAGGAGAAGGGCCGCGCCGCAGTAGAAGACGGGACCCCAGTCGACCGGCGTCCGCCGGGAGAGGAGCGCTGCGAGTATGAATATCGACGAGAGCGCCACGACCCAGCGAATCATCAGGGTGACCCTCGGCAGGTCGGAAAGGCTGGCGCCTCTACTCAGGATCGTCGCTTCGGCCGAGTCGTCGAGCCGTGAGGAGAGGTGGATGTTCATTGAGGGGGAACTATTCAGAGTTGGTGCCCGAGGCCGGAGTCGAACCGGCACACCCGCGAGGGGCGGCAGATTTTGAGTCTGCTGCGTCTACCAGTTCCGCCACTCGGGCCCTTGACCGCATCCCTTCAATCACACCGAGGCCGCGTTTTCTTTCCATTCTGCAACGGTGGAGTGAAGTTCTTCGTCGGTCAACACCCGGGCTGAGCTCTTCGCCCGAGCGAAGATCTGCTTTGCAAGCGCCTCGTCCTGCTCGTAACCGTGCTCGTCCATCCAGTAGATCACGTTGGAGAGTCCGCACATCGGACCCACCTCGATGATCTGCTTCAGACCGAACTGTTCGGCCGGTACGCCGGAGTAGACCCTATCGGCCAGCCAGTCGCTCCCCTTTTTGCGGGCCTTGATGATCGCAGCGGCGTGAACTCCTGTGCCCGTCCGGAAGGCATCCCTCCCGAAGACCGGGTACTGGTCGGTCAGCGGGATGCCGGTCGCATCGGAAACCGTCCGGACGTAATCCGGGAGCGCGCGGAGGTCATTGTCGATCCATCCCATGAGACTGAGATTCACCATCAGGAGATCGAGCTGCGTGTTCCCGACGCGTTCTCCGATGCCGAGCGCACATCCGTGAGCTCGATCGGCACCGGCCTCAATCGCAGCGATCGTGTTGATGACGCCGAGTCCCCGGTCGCTGTGTCCGTGCCAGTCGACGCCGACTTCCGGGTCGATTCCGTCGACCAGCTCGCGGACGAAGCGGACGAGGTTGCGGGCGCCCCACGGCGTCGCATGACCGACGGTGTCGCAGACGCAGACCCGCGACGCGCCCGCATCGATCGCCGTCCGATAGAGCTTTTCGACGTCTTCCGGTCTGGCCCGGATCGTGTCCTCGGTGACCATCATGACCGGCAGGTTCTCGCTCACCGCGAACTTCACCGCCTTCTCGGTCTGCTCGACCAGCCAGTCGACGTCCCAGTCCTCGGCGAACTGCCGGATCGGGGACGATCCGATGAATGTGCATACCTCGATCGGTATCCCGACCTTCTGCGAGATCTCGGCGACCGGGCGGATGTCGTTTTCGTGGGTTCTTGCCGCACAGTTGGCGGCAATGTTCAGCTTTGAATCGCGAATCTCCTCGGCGAGCCGGAGAACGGTTTTCTGAACGTGAGGCCCGGCGCCCGGCAGGCCGATATCCGCGGTGTCGATCCCGAGAGCATCCATGAGGTGCAGTATCCGGATCTTCTCGTCGATCGAAGGGTCGCGGACCGATGGGGACTGGAGCCCGTCGCGAAGAGTCTCGTCGTCGAACTGGATCGGGCGGTCGTGTGGCCGTGCGGGCTTTTCGCCGGATACGTTCCAGTCGTAGATGAGATCGTCTTCCTTCTGTTTCATCGCGCGCCTCCGAATCGGGTCTCATCATACTGAAACGGATCGAGGGGCCTGGGGAATGCCCGGAGGGGAGGAGTGTTGGATCGGGCGGTATGTACGACGAGATCCATCCCGGCGTCAGGCGCCTGATGACCATCTGCCGATGCAACAACATCAAGTACGGCACGATCGCTCTCGCCATCGAGTCGGGCGCGTGCAGCATCGAAGAGATCGCGCGGAAGACCACGGCGACCACCGGGCTCTGCGGCGGGACGTGCACGCCGCGAGTCACGGCGATGCTCGAGGACCTGGCGGAACCCGCGGAGGCGTCAACGGAGCCCGATGCCGACGCCTGGTGGATCCGGAAATAACTCGACCGCTGGAGTCAGACGACGCGTCCGTCAAACCTCATGCCGGACGTCGAAATCAGCGCGGGTCGTCCTCGCAGACTCGGCGCTTCGCTTTGTCTGACGGAGTCTTCCAACCTCCAACCTCCAACCTAGAAGGGCGCACCCGAAGGTGCGCCCTGGTGAGGACTGCTCGTAACGACCTCGACTGGTCTCAGCGACCGTCGCGGTCGAAATCTCCCGGAATCGCGCGCTCGACGTGATGCCAGCCGTCGCGAACCGCATTCTTTGCCTTATCCCAGCTCATCCTTGAATCACCCCGGCGACGCTCCCAGTCGCGGCCGAGCTCATTCTCGAGATCGGAGTCCCAGCTGCGGCCGGTGTACTGATACCGCGCCTGAGTGCCGTACCGGTAGGCCGGCTTGTAGTCGCGCTCGAAGTCCAGGCCGTTGTCGTAGTAATCCGCGGTCTGGTACTTGTCGTTCCAGTATGAGTCGGTCGTATCGTAGGTGCGGTACGTCCGATCGGTCCGGTCCCAGGCATCTCTGACGGCGTGCCTGGCCTGATCCCATTCGAGACGGGAGCTCGACTTCGCACCCTTCCAGTTCTCCTTCAGCTCGTTCTCGAAGCGATCGGTCCAGTCGCGGTCCCGATGCTTCGTCCGAGCCTCCCAGCCGTATTTGTAGGCGGGATGGTAGTCGTTCCAGTCGGCATCATCGGGCGTGTACTCGCGGGTTCGGTACTCCGACTCCCAGTACTCTGCCTCTAAGGTCGGATCGATCGCTTCGCCAGCCGCGTGGCCGGCCGCGCCACCCGCGACTGCACCTACAGCACCGCCGATGAGGGCGCCGATCGGTCCGAATGCGGCTCCGACGGCTGCTCCGGCCGCAGCGCCTCCGACACCGCCGACTCCGGTTCCGACCGGATGCGATCCCGGCTCTCCACTGATCGGGTCACGATTCATGTCGCGTTTCATGTCGCGTTCTGCCATTTGAATCCTCCTTGGTCTTTGTTGCTGCTGTAGAAGTTATTTGTAGTGCAACGGGGATGCCGGATCTTGTGATTTTCGCGCGGATCGCGGGGGCTCGGATTCCGCGCCGTCGACTCGATTGGGAACGCCCCTTGAAGGCCCTCGGCCAACCGTGGCCGGTCGGTCACCACGCTGGCCAGGAACAATCGTTATACTTCGCGCGAAAGGCAGGTTTATGCGAACCAGACTCTTGTTGACACTGATTTCGGCCGGTCTCGCGGTGGGCTGCGCCACCACGAGCCCGGCTCCCCGGACCGACGCTCCGATGACCGTCGTGGAGGCAGCCCCAACTGCTGCAGACGCTCGCGCGTTCCTTGCGGACGCCGAGGAAAGGCTCACCGACCTCTACGAATACGGAGCCCGCGCGGCCTGGGTGCAATCGAACTTCATCACCGACGACACCCAGTACCTGGCCGCTCGAGCCCAGGGAGAAGTCATCGCCGCGGTGGTCGAGCTCGCCGGGAAGGCGGCGGAATTCGATGACCTCGTGCTCTCGCCCGACGAGCGACGCAGGCTCGACATGCTCAAGCTCGCGCTGACGATGCCCGCTCCGAGCGATCCGGAGAAAACCGCCGAGCTCGCCGAGATCGCCTCCGAGATGGAAGCGTTGTACGGAAAGGGGAAGTTCTGCCCACCCGGCGAGGAGTGCCTCGATCTGGAGCAGATGAGCGACATCATGGCGGAAAATCGCGATCCAGCCCGCCTCGAGCAGGTCTGGGAGGGGTGGCGGACGATCTCGCCTCCCATGAAGCCGCTGTACGAACGCTTCGTGGAGCTCTCCAACGAGGGCGCCCGGGAGCTCGGCTTCCAGGACACCGGAGCGATGTGGCGATCGAAGTACGACATGGATCCCGATGAGTTTGCGGCAGAGCTCGACCGGCTGTGGGGTCAGGTGAAGCCCCTCTACGATTCCCTTCACTGCTACGTCCGCAACCGCCTCAATGCGCAGTACGGCGACACGATCGTTCCGCTCGATGAACCGATCCGCGCCGATCTGCTCGGGAACATGTGGGCTCAGGAGTGGGCGAACATCTTTCCGGTCGTCGCCCCGGGTGACGCCGATCCCGGCTACGACCTGACCGCACTCCTGAAAGAGAAGGGAATCGACGAGATCGAGATGGTTCGCATCGGCGAGCGGTTCTTCACGTCTCTCGGATTCGATCCGCTGCCGCAGTCGTTCTGGGAACGGTCACTGTTCGTGAAACCGGAGGACCGGGAGGTCGTCTGCCACGCGAGCGCCTGGGATGTCGACAACATCGAGGATCTTCGAATCAAGATGTGCATCGACGTCAACGCCGAAGACTTCCAGACGATCCACCATGAGCTCGGGCACAACTTCTACCAGCGCGCTTACAACGAAAAAGGCATCCTCTATCGCGACAGTGCGAACGACGGATTCCACGAGGCGGTTGGAGACGCGATCGCTCTCTCGGTAACCCCTTCGTACCTGGTACAGATCGGGCTGCTCGAGGAGGAGCCGGAGTCGGACGAGATCGCTCTGCTGCTCAGGGACGCTCTCGACAAGATCGCCTTCCTCCCCTTCGGCCTTCTTGTCGACCAGTGGCGCTGGAAGGTCTTTGCCGGCGAGATTCAACCCGAGGAGTACAACGAGGGATGGTGGGATCTCCGGACGAAGTATCAGGGGATCGAGCCGCCCGGTCCGCGACCTGCCAACGCTTTCGACCCGGGCGCGAAGTACCACATTCCGGGCAACACTCCCTACACCCGATACTTCCTCGCACGCATACTCCAGTTTCAGTTCCACCGATCGATGTGCGAGATCGCGGGGCACGAGGGACCGCTGAACAAATGCACGATCTACGGGAACAAGGAAGTCGGACGGCGGCTCGATGAAATGCTCGCAATGGGCTCCAGCCGGCCCTGGCCGGACGCACTCGAGGCTTTGACCGGCCAGCGGGACATCGATGCGACGGCAATCGTCGACTACTTCCGGCCGCTGCTGAGCTGGCTCGACGAACAGAACGAGGGGGTGTCATGCGGATGGTGACGAGACTCCTTCTCGGGGCGGCACTCGTCGCCGCAGTCGCCTGCAACGACGACCCACCGGAGCCCGAGGTCCGGGGAACGGCTGAACGTCCGCTGCCATCGTCCAGTCCGGCGGTGCCGAACCCTGAGTCCGCGGAGATGACGATCGACGATGTCGAGCGTGTCAGTATCGAAGAATTGACGGACCTGATGAATCAGGGCCAGGCGCTCGTCGTCGATGTCCGATCTCCGCAATCTTTCATTGCAGCGCACATTCCGGGCTCGATCAGCATTCCGCTCACGGAGATGTCCGTGAGAATGAACGAGCTGCCGCGCGACCGGATGATCGTCACGTACTGTACGTGAACGCATGAACAATCGAGCGCCGGTGCGGTGCTCATGATGAAACAGGCCGGCCTGGACAACGCCGCCGCTCTGCTCGGTGGCTTCGATGCCTGGCGGGCCGCGGGGCTCCCGACCGAATCGGGAATGTAGTCCGCGCCTTCATTCTGTCGCCCGCGGGCTCGACCATTTTGGTGGCGCCGCTTCTGTCCCCCGGCTGAAGCCGGGGGCTAAGACCTGTCGCCGCCTTCGGCGGCTTCGTGGGCTGCGTCCGATGTGTGCGAGCCTGAGACGCTCTGACCATCGCCTGAATTCTGTCGCCCGCTGGGCTCGAAACTCAACAGTAGATGGATCGGAATCTTTAAAGCCCGCGCCAGCGGGCGACAGGGAGTCGACCATTCGCATGACGTTGAATCTCGCGAGACTCTCTCCATCTTCGACGAGCCGCGCCAGCGGGCGAAAGAACCTAGCCCCCGGCTTCAGCCGGGGGACAGAAATCGGAAGCCAACTAATGTCGAGCCCGCTCCATACGGGCGACAGGGCGTCGACCATTCGAAAGAAGCACCAGGGCTCGCGCGATGTCCACTTCTTCCGCTCCTGCTCATCCGATTCGGGCGATCGCCTCGTCGAAGAGCGCCGGGGGCGTCACCAGCGACAGAACGATCCATCCCGAAGCCGGGAAATCATAGAGCCATCCTGGCTGGACGATGACGCGGTGACTCCGGGCGAGCCGGATCGCAGGATCGCCATCGTCGAGAAGTGGCAAGCGCACCGGCGCGGTCCATCCACCCCCAACGAGGGGGACTTCGATCGACTCGACTCCTTCGAACCGCCCGCGAAGTGCCTCGAGATTCCTCCGGCATCTCCTGCGAATCTCGACCCGTACGTCGCTGGTGCTCGCAAAGATCGACGGGAGGGCGAGCTGAACTGGATCCGCAACGCTGAGGTATGCATCCGAGACGATCTCGAGCGCCGAGCGAAGAGCTTCCCGGTCTCGCGAAGTTCCGAGGAGTCGCATCCATCCGAGCTTCAACTGAGGCAGAGCCGCCGTCTTGGACAAACCTCCCAGCACCACCACGGGAACGTTCGGGATCTCCTCCGGCATCAGATGACGAGCGTCTTCTTCGAGCGGATAATCGGCGAACACCTGATCGACGATGATCGGGACCTCGCACCCCTTCTGTTCGAGCTCCCGGGCGATCGCCATGATCGTCTCACGGCCGAATACTTCACCCGTCGGATTGTTCGGCGATACGAGTACGATCGCGGCGGTCCGTTCATCCACAAGGCTCGTGATCTCTTCTGCGTTCGTCCGCCAGCGGCCTTTCGAATGGAACGATCGGGCATGGCGCAGCTCGAGCGATTCGAGCGCGGCCAGGTGATCCAGCAACGGATAGGATGGAGCATGAGTGACGAGATTGTCTTCCGGATCACCGAGCACCTTGAAGAGGAGCATGTACGCGTCGCTCGTCGACGCTGTGATGACCACATCCTCGGCGTCACACTCGACGTCGTTTTGCGTGAAGTGAGCGGCCACTGCTTCGCGGGCGCGAACCAGACCGAGCGGTGACGGTGTCCAGACGCTGAGGTCGACGGCCGAGAGGGCGTCGTTGATGTCGGCTCGTGGCGTGAAACCGGCGCGGCTCGGATTCGAGATCGTCAGATCGAGGAAGGGTTCTCCGGAGGTTCTGATTCGATCGACGACCGCGGTGTAGTCGTTGGTCGAAGCCTTCCAGTTCAACCTGCGCGACAGCCGCACGACCGGCTCCGTTCCGCCAGGAACACGGTTCCCAAGCCGTTTCTCATGCTCGAACCTTCAGGGCGCGGCCGACGGAAGCGACCAGAGCGGTCGAATTGATCGGTTTGTGAAGATGCCCGGCAAATCCAGCTTCATGGATGCGTTCCCGGTCATCGACCGAGGCAAATGCGGTGAGCGCGATCACGGGGATTTCTCCATCCGCCTTGCGGATGTTCCGAAGCAGGTCGAATCCATCCTGTTCGGGCATCGCGATATCGCACACGACCAGCTCGGGTTTGATCTGCTTCAGTTTCTCCATTGCTTCCGGGACCGTTTCCGCAATCTCGACCTCGGCTCCTGATTGTCTCAGAATCGTGGCGAGGAGTCTTCGAATCGAAGCGTCATCGTCGACGACGAGAATCCGATGACCGTGCAGCGGCGTCACTCCGCTGTCGTCATCGGAGCCCTCGCTTCGGGACCGCGCGTCAGACTCATCGGCGATCGGTAAAGTCACGCTGAAGGTTGACCCCTTGCCTGGTCCCTCGCTCTCGGCAGCGACCGAGCCACCGTGGGCTTCGACCAGATACCGCACGATTCCGAGTCCGAGACCGAGCCCTCCATGAGCCCGCGTCGACGACGCTTCCGCCTGCCGGAAGCGATCGAAGATGAACGGAAGGAGCTCCTTATCGATGCCTTGCCCGGTGTCCTCGATTCGAACGACGACTTCGCCGGTGGCGGGGGCGCTGACCGATGCACGGATGCTGCCTCCGCGCGGCGTGAACTTGATCGAGTTGGAAAGCAGGTTCCAGATGACCTGCTGCATTCTCGCCGGATCACCTTTGATCTTCGGCTTGACTTCCGGAAGATCGAGAGTGATCAAGATCTCCTTCTCGTCGGCACGGTGGCGTACGGTCTCGACCGCCTGGGCGACGATCTCGGCGAGATCGAAGTCGACCTCGTCGACGAAAAGCTTTCCGGTCACGATTCGCGAGACGTCGAGGATGTCCTCGATGAGCTGGGCCTGAAGTGAGGCGCTGCGCGAGATCGAATCGATGGCGAACTGGAAGTTCTCCTCATCCAGCTCTTCGGTCTTGAGCATCTTGCTCCATCCGAGGATCGCGGTCATCGGTGTACGCAACTCGTGCGAGAGCACCGCGAGAAACTCATCCTTGGCGCGATTGGCGTTCTCGGCTTCGCGGAATCGCCGGGCATGTTCTTCCGCCATCTCCATCGCCCGTCGTTCCGTAACGTCCCGAAAGAGAACGACACATCCTCCCTCACGCTTTTGTTCGGGACCCGGCAAAGGGGAGGCCGTCAGCTCGATGGGGATCTCGGTCCCGTCCGGGCGAACGAAGACAAAATCGTCGCCGGTGAGAAACTGACTCGTCAGAATGGCCTCGGTGAGTCCGCAATCGTGGTCCAGCCCTTCGCCGTCACGGCGACAGGCGTCGAAGACCTCCTCGACGCCGGCTCCCACGAGCTCGTTCACCGAGCGTCCGAGCATCTCGGCGGCCGCGGGATTCGCGAGCGTGATCCTGCCTTCGGAATCGGTGCTGACGATTCCGTCGGCGGCACCGTTGACCACCCGTTCCATTCTCTGATTCAGCTTCCAGAGGTCATGCGCCTGCCTCGCAATCTCATTACGACTTCGGAACAGCTCGACGAAGATCGAGACCTTGCTTTTCAGGATCTCGGCAACTACGGGCTTGAAAAGGTAATCGACCGCGCCGAGGGAGTAACCGCGGAAGACGTTCTCTTCGGTTCGGCTGACGGCGGTCACGAAAATGATCGGAGTCGTCCGGCTTCGCTCTCGCTGGCGGATGAGCCGCGCCGTCTCGAATCCATCCATCTCGGGCATCTGGACGTCCAGAAGGATCACGGCGAAATCGTTTTCGAGGAGGCGCTTCAGAGCTTCGTTTCCGGAGTGGGCGCGCACGATCTCGTCCGCCTCACCTTCGAGCACGGCTTCCAGGGCGACGAGATTCTTCTCCTCGTCATCGACGATCAGGACTCTGGCCTTGTCGCTCACCTTCCGCTCTCCCTGAGCTCTCCGGCGAGGAGCTCTCCGATCTTCCGGAGCGTCATGACTCGCGCTTCGGGCACTTCCATGAGCGCAGCGCGCGGCATCGTGGGCGCCTCCGCCTCCTCGGGGTCCTGCACGATGACGATGCCACCCCGGCGCGCAATCGCTCCGCAGCCGCGAGCGCCATCGGCATTCGAGCCGGTGAGCAGCACTCCGACGGCCTCATCCCCGTAGCTCGATGCGGCAGACTCGAAAGTCACGTCGATCGACGGGCGGGAGTACTGGACTGGCTCATCGAGGGAGAGCGCCACCCGTCCCCGCTCGACCAGAAGGTGGTAGTCGGCCGGCGCGAGAACGACCCATCCTCCCCTCAGCTCCTGTTTGTCCTCCGCGTCCACGACGTTCAGCGAAAGCGTCCGCTCGAGAGCGGCAGAGAGGGTGGCACCTCGGGATGTTCGGTGCCTGTGCTGAATTGCAACGATCGGGTGCGGATAGTTCCGCGGCAGCGGTCGCAGGACGATCCGCATGGCTTCGAGTCCCCCGAGTGACGCGCCGATCACGATCAGCCGGTCGCTCAAGACATTCTCCTGTAGAGCCGCTCATTCTCATCGAGAATCTCGAAGTGTTTCGCGATCGGATCGAACCTCATCGTCTCCTTTTTGCCGATACCCAGAATGCCGAACTGCTCGAGACTCTCGTGAAAGAGCTTCAGAACCCGGCTCTGCAACCGCTGATTGAAATAGATCATCACGTTGCGGCAGAGGATGAGATTGAACTCGTTGAACTTCGAGTCGGTCACGAGGTTGTGCTGAGCAAAGACTATGTGGCGGCGGAGATCGGGTCGGAACAGCGCATTCTCGTACCGTGCGCGGTAGTAATCGGAAAAGGAGCCGGTGCCTCCTGCGGCGAGATAGTTCTGCGTGTTTTCCCGCATCGTCGACAAGGGGAAGATCCCCTCCTTGGCCCGGGCAAGCACCTCCTCGCTGATGTCGGTTGCATAGATCTGGGCGCGATCGTACAGCCCCTCCTCCTCCAGCATGATTGCCAGCGAGTAGGCCTCCTCTCCCGAGGAGCAGCCGGCATCCCAGATTCGGACGTAAGGGTAGGTTCGAAGAATGGGAATGATGCTGGCTCTGACAGCTGTAAAGAAGGACGGGTCGCGAAACATCGACGTGACGTGAATCGTGAGGTCGCCGAGAAGTCGCGCCATGCACTCGTCATCGCGAAGCACTTTCCCGAGCAGCTCCGAGATTCCGTCGAGGCCTTCAAGCTTTACGCGCTTGAGCACACGTCGTTTCAGCGAGGCCCTCGCGTAATCGCGGAAATCGTAACCGTACTTGCGATAGATGCCGTTCAGAAGCAGATCCAGCTCGATCTGCTCCAGCTCCTCGGGCTGGTCCTCCTTCCGCCTCGCCGGGATCGGGGCTTCCTCGCTCTCCTTCGGTTCGGTCACGTCAGGATTCACGGCTCGGGTCTCACTTGTACAACCAGACTCTCAACAGCGAGATGAGCTGCTGGCCTTCGATCGGCTTCGTGATGTAGTCGGAAGCGCCCGCCTGGAGGCATCGCTCGCGATCTCCCTTCATCGCCTTTGCGGTCAGCGCGATGATCGGCAGGTTCTTCAGCTTCGGATTCTCCCGAATCCTCTGTGTCGCCTCGAGACCGTCCATCTCCGGCATCATTACGTCCATCAGGACAATGTCGATGTCCTCGTCTTCTTCGAGTTTCCGGATGCCCTCCTTACCGTTCTCCGCGTAGACGACCTCCATCTCCTGCTGCTCGAGCAGACTCGTGATGGCAAAGATGTTCCGAATGTCGTCATCGACGATCAGAGCCTTTCGCCCGGTCAGCACGGGATCTCTCTGATGCAGCTTCTCGAGAACCTTTCTCTTTTCCTCGGGAAGGTTTGCTTCGACCCGATGGAGAAAGAGCGCCGTCTCGTCGAGAAGCCTGTCGGGGGAGCGGACGTCCTTGACGATGATCGCGTCGGCGATTCTCTTGAGCTCGGACTCCTCTTTCTTCGAAAGGTCACGGCCGGTGTAGACGATGATCGGAACGTCGTGGCCCGCCTCCTTCATACGGTTGACGAAGTCCATTCCGCTCATGTCGGGCAAGCCGAGGTCGAGAACGATGCAGTCGATCGGCCCTTCGTCGAGTTTTTGCAGCGCTTCCTCACCGGAACCGACGGCTTCGATTTCCACATCCTTGTCGTTGATCAGCTCGACGATCGAATCGCGCTGGGTCTCGTCATCTTCGATGATCAGCAGCCTCCGAGTGGACCGATCGATGAATTCGTTGATCTTCGCGAATGCGTCGTCCAGAGCCTCGCTGGTGACCGGCTTCTGCAATCTCGCGAACGCTCCGAATTTCACTCCGCGCGGATCGGTCAGGTCCTGGCTCGAGATGATGTGAACCGGAATGTGACGGGTCTCGGCATCGTGTTTGAGCCGATCGAGAACCGTCCAGCCGTCGACGTCCGGAAGCGAGAGATCGAGGGTGATTGCATCCGGCTTGAAGCGCTTCGCCAGGTTCACGGCGTCGCCCCCGATCTGCGTCACGATCGTTTTGAAACCTCTCTCGCGCGCGAGATCCCGGACGATGGCGGCGAACTTCGCGTCGTCCTCGACGATGAGCAGCGATCGGGTTCGCTCGTCCAACCCTTCGCGATCATCTTCGATCGTACGGACCGGCCGCGTCTGGGCAGCGGGAGCCGGCAGAATTCTGGTGGGTCGGTCTTCACTCCCTCGGATGTCGGCCTGCTGGTCGCCGGCGTAGTCGACCGGCATGAAGAGCGTGAATCGGCTTCCCTTTCCGGGCGTACTCTCGACTCGAAGCTCGCCACCGAGCAGGGATGCGATCTCACGACTGATCGAAAGACCGAGTCCGGTACCCCCGAACTTCCGCGTGGTACTCGCGTCCGCCTGCTGAAAAGCTTCGAAAATCAGGCGCTGCTTGTCGTCCGGAATTCCGATTCCGGAGTCGACGACGTGGAACGCCACGACTTTGGAAGCTTCGATGAGCGTGCGCGAATTGAGGTGGCGACGGGTATCGTCGTCCACGCCCTCGATGATGAGCTGAACCTCTCCCTTGTCCGTGAACTTGAACGCGTTCGACAGAAGGTTCTTGAGCACCTGCTGCAGCCGGGTCCTGTCGGTCAGCAACCGGTCGGGGGCCGACTTCTCTACCTGAACCGCGAGGCTCAGATTCTTCTCTTCTGCAAGCTGACCGAAAGTCCGACGGACATATTCGGAAAGCTCGGCGAGATCGACCTGAACCACCTCGACCTGCATCATCCCGGACTCGATCTTGGAAAGGTCGAGAATGTCGTTGATCAGCGCGAGCAGGTCGATTCCGGACGAATGAATCGTGCTCGCGAATTCCATCTGCTTTTCGGTCAGATTGCCGTCCTTGTTCTCTTTGAGCAGCCGGGCGAGGATCAGCAGGCTGTTCAGTGGAGTTCTCAGCTCGTGGGACATGTTCGCGAGAAACTCCGACTTGTACTTCGAGGTGAGTGCGAGCTGGCGTGCCTTTTCCTCGAGCTGCCGTCGCCCTTCCTCGACCTCCCGGTTTTTCCGTTCGACTTCCTCGTTCTGCTGCTGCAGCAGATGGGCCTTCTCTTCGAGCTCCTCGTTCGTCTGCTGAAGCTCTTCCTGCTGAGTCTTGAGAAGCTCCTCCGATGCCTGCAGGGACTTCGCCTGTTCCTCGAGCCGCTGGTTGGTCTCGGTCAGCTCCTCCTGCTGGACCTGCAGCTCTTCGGCGAGCGACTGCGACTGTGCGAGCAGCTCCTCGGTTCGCATGTTCGCCGCGATGGCGTTGAGCACGACACCGACACCATCCGCGAGCTGATCGAGAAACGCGAGATCGTTCTCGCTGAATCGTTCGAACGAAGCGAGCTCGATCACCCCCATGACGGTTCCTTCGAAAACGATCGGAAGAAGAACGAGATTCAGCGGGATGGCCTCGCCCAGCGCCGAACTGATTCGGACATAGTCGTGCGGCACCTGTGTGATCAGGATTCGCTGCTTCTCGACCGCCGCCTGCCCCACCAGGCCCTCGCCGAGATCGTAATGCCGCGAGAGATTCTTCCTTTCCTTGAACGCGTATGAAGCCGCGAGCTCCAGGTGCGGATCTTCCCCTCGCGTCTCCTGCATCAGATAGAAGACACCGTGCTGCGCCTTGACCACCGGCACAAGCTCGCTGAGAATCGTTTTCGCGAGCGTGATCAGGTTCTTCTGGCCCTGCATCATCCGCGTGAATCGGGCGACATTCGACTTGAGCCAGTCCTGCTCCTCGTTTTCTCTGGTCGTCTCGCGGAGATTGACGATCATTTCGTTGACGTCGTCCTTGAGCGCGGCGACTTCTCCTTCAGCCTCGACGTCGATCGAGCGCGTGAGATCGCCCTTGGTGACGGCTCGCGCAACCTCGGCGATCGCCCGGACCTGAATCGTGAGGTTGTCCGCCAGCATGTTGACGTTGTCGACCAGACTCCGCCACGTTCCGGAAGCTCCGGGCACCTTGGCCTGGCCTCCGAGCTTCCCCTCGACACCGACTTCACGTGCGACGGTGGTGACCTGCTGTGAGAACGTCGCCAGGGTGTCGGTCATCGAGTTGATGGTGTTGGTGAGCTCGCCGATCTCGCCGCTCGACTCGAGCGTCAGCTTCCTGCTGAGATCTCCCTGGGCGACGGCCGTGACCACCCCGGCGATGCCGCGAACCTGATTGGTCAGGTTCGACGCCATCGAGTTCACGTTCTGAGTGAGATCCTTCCACGTACCGGCCACACCTTCGACCCGCGCCTGCCCTCCGAGCTTGCCTTCCGTTCCGACCTCCCGCGCCACTCGGGTAACTTCCGCCGCGAACGAGTTCAGTTGATCCACCATCGTGTTGATCGTCTCTTTCAGCTCGGCAATCTCCCCGCGAACCTCGACGCTGATCTTTTTCGACAGATCGCCATTCGCGACCGCGGTGGTCACCTTGGCAATGTTGCGCACCTGGTTGGTCAGGTTCGACGCCATCGAGTTCACGTTGTCCGTGAGGTCCCGCCAGGTTCCTGCAACTCCTTTGACCTGCGCCTGTCCCCCGAGTTTGCCCTCCGTGCCTACCTCGCGCGCGACGCGCGTCACCTCGGCAGCGAACGAGCTGAGCTGATCCACCATCGTGTTGATCGTTTGCTTCAGCTCCGCGATCTCGCCTCGCGCATCGACCGTGATCTTCTTGGAAAGGTCCCCACGCGCGACCGCCGTCGTGACCTCGGCAATGTTGCGAACCTGATTCGTCAGATTCGAGCCCATCGAGTTGACGCTCTCGGTCAGATCTCTCCAGGTTCCCGCGACACCCTTGACCTGGGCCTGGCCACCGAGTTTGCCTTCGGTTCCCACTTCACGCGCAACACGCGTGACCTGATCCGCGAACGAGCTGAGCTGATCCACCATCGTGTTGATCGTCTGCTTCAGCTCGGCAATCTCGCCGCTGACCTCGACCGTGATCTTCTTCGACAGATCCCCGCGCGCGACCGCCGTCGTGACATCGGCGATGTTGCGCACCTGGTTGGTCAGGTTCGACGCCATCGAATTGACGTTCTCGGTCAGATCCTTCCAGGTTCCGGCAACGCCCTTGACCTGCGCCTGCCCACCGAGTTTCCCCTCCGTGCCGACTTCGCGCGCGACGCGCGTCACCTCGTCCGCGAACGAGCTGAGCTGATCCACCATCGTGTTGATCGTCTGCTTCAGCTCGGCAATCTCGCCCCGTGCATCGACCGAGATCTTCTTCGACAGATCGCCGCGTGCGACCGCGGTCGTGACGTCGGCAATGTTGCGGACCTGCGAGGTCAGATTCTCCGCCATCGAATTGACGTTCTCGGTCAGATCCTTCCAGGTACCCGCGACGCCTTTGACCTTCGCCTGACCGCCCAGCTTTCCTTCGGTACCGACCTCCCGGGCGACCCGCGTCACCTGATCGGCAAACGAGCTGAGCTGATCCACCATCGTGTTGATTGTCTGTTTCAGCTCGAGAAGCTCGCCGTCGACGTCGACGGTGATCTTCTTCGACAGGTCGCCCTTCGCGACTGCTGTCGTCACCTCCGCAATGTTCCGAACCTGCGACGTGAGGTTGTCGGCCATCGAGTTGACGCTCTCGGTCAGACCTTTCCACGTACCTGCTACCCCCGGCACCTGCGCCTGGCCGCCGAGTTTTCCCTGAGTTCCCACTTCTTTCGCGACTCTGGTCACCTCGGCCGCAAACGAGCTGAGCTGGTCGACCATCGTGTTGATCGTTTTCTTCAGATCGTTGATCTCTCCCCGGACCTCGACCGTGATCTTTTTCGACAGATCCCCCTTCGCGACTGCCGTCGTCACCTCCGCGATGTTCCGCACCTGCGACGTGAGGTTCGACGCCATCGAGTTCACGCCCTCGGTCAGATCTTTCCACGTCCCGGCGACACCTTTGACCTTCGCCTGACCGCCGAGCCGGCCTTCGGTTCCGACCTCTCGCGCCACGCGAGTCACCTCGTCCGCGAACGAGCTGAGCTGATCCACCATCGTGTTGATCGTCTTTTTAAGAGCTGCGATCTCACCGCGAACTTCCACTGTGATCTTTTTCGACAGGTCGCCGCGTGCGACGGCGGTAGTAACGTCGGCGATGTTGCGGACCTGATCGGTCAGGTTCGTCGCCATGGTGTTGACGCTCTCGGTCAGATCCTTCCAGGTTCCGGCCACGCCCTCGACTTTTGCCTGACCACCGAGCTTCCCTTCGGTTCCGACTTCGCGGGATACACGCGTGACCTCGGCCGCAAACGAGCTGAGGCGGTCGACCATACCGTTGATCGTGTTCTTCAGCTCCGCGATCTCGCCCTGGACCTCGACCGTGATCTTCTTCGAGAGGTTTCCCTGAGCGACCGCCGTGGTCACCTCGGCGATGTTGCGCACCTGATCGGTCAGGTTCGTCGCCATCGAGTTGACGTTCTCGGTCAGATCCTTCCAGGTTCCGGCCACACCCTTGACTTTCGCCTGCCCTCCGAGCTTCCCCTCGGTGCCGACCTCGCGCGCGACCCGCGTCACCTCGTCGGCGAACGAACCGAGCTGTCCGACCATCCGGTTGATCGTGTTCTTGAGCTCGAGAAGCTCTCCTTTGACTTCCACCGTGACGGTCTTGTCGAGCTCGCCGTTGGCGACCGCCGTGGTGACCTTGGCAATGTCTCTGACCTGATCGGTCAGATTCGAGGCCATCAGGTTCACGTTGTCGGTGAGATCCTTCCAGATGCCGTCTACGTTCGGTACCTCCGCCTGGCCGCCAAGCCGGCCTTCGGTGCCGACTTCCCTCGCGACTCGAGTCACTTCCGAAGCGAACTCGCGAAGCTGTCCGACCATCGAATTGACGGTCATTGCGGTGCGGAGAAACTCTCCTTTGAGAACGCGCCCTTCGATCTCGGTCGCCATCTCCCGGGAGAGGTCTCCGCGAGCGACCGAGTCCATGACCTTGGAAACCTCGACCATCGGTGCGATCAGATCCCTGACGATCCGCGACGTCGAGTCGGCAACCGACGACCAGCGGCCGACGGCACCCTCGATTCGAATCTGCTGTCTCAGCAGCGCCGAGCTGTCGGCCGCAAGACTCAGCGTCTCGAGAGTGTCGGTCGAGCGCTCCGCAACCGCGATGACGTCGTTTAGAACGTCACAGATTTTCCCCGGTACCCCGACCTTGTCGGCAGGCATGCGGACCGAGAAATCGCCATCGCGAAATGCCGTCAGCACCTCGAGAAGCTGAAGCTGATCGAGATTTTCCGGCTGTCGACCCTCGCCGGTCGCTTTCGGAACCGAATAGCGCCTCGCCGACTTGACCGAGCTCTTCTTCTTCGCACTTTTACCGGCGCTCTTCTTCGAAGTTTTGTCAGGGCTGCTCTTTTTTGAAGGAGCCTTCTTTTTTCGCGCCGCCGGCTTTTTCCTCGTGCTGCGAGCCGGCTTTCTGACGGTTTTGCTGCGGGAGCCTTTTTTGGAAGATTTCTTCCTCGCGCCCTTCCTCGAATTGCCGGGGTCGCGAGTCTCCGCCTCTCCGGCGGGAACGCCTTCTGCCATCTCACTCTCCAAAAAGCTATTTAGTGGGGACTTGCGCCCTACCCACCCCCCCGGCGTCTCTGCATGACCTGCGCCGGGAGAACAACGGCCAGGAGGCCGATTTTACTGATCGGGCTTCTTCTCGATCCGAACTCCATCGGGAGTACCGGTGATCGAGATCCGTGAGGTACGCCGGTCGCTGTTCCGTTCGAGAAGCGGAAGATCTTCGTCTTCCACCGAGAACGTCGAGTCATCGGTAGTCGTCATCGTGACCGGTGTATCGGGATTCAGCGGATCGTACATGCCCGTACCGAGGTACTGCTCACGCCGGGCGGCATCGAGGAGCATCGGGTCGGCTCCCTCCTCCTTCGGAACCGATTCGGTCACCGGCCGAATCGGCTGGGGCTCGATCTCCGGAACCTTCTCGACTTTTCGTCGCTCGAAGAGTCCTTCATCGGGTGGGTTGATCTCAAAATAGATCGACGCTCCGATGAATGCGACGAAAATCACCGCCAGCGTGACGAGAACGTTCTTCTTCGTCAGGATCCGCTTTCTTCGACGGCGATCCCGGGGTGTTCCGGACTGGGGCTCGACACTCACACTCTTTCCTTATCCAAACCATCTGCCAACAACGCCGGTGACACCGTTCCGAAACAAATACGGCGATTCAGGAAGTTGGAACCCCCAGGACGTAGATCTCGAAGTCACCATCGCGATTCGACGCAAATGCGAGATGAGAACCGTCTCGCGACCAGCTCGGCGCAACGTTCCGCCCGGGCGGATCGACGACTTCGATCATCTCACCACCGGCGACCTGGACGATCCGAATGCGGTTCTCGTCATCGCTCCCTACGGTGAAGGCGACGCGGGATCCGTCCGGGGAAGGCGCAATCCAGTCGATCGATTCCGTCGTTTCCGCGAGCAGCCTTACACGGCCAGTCGAAAAGTTGATCACTCGCAGCGACTTCAGCGCTCCGTTGGAATGGAGGAACAGCAGCTCCCCGGAAGGAAGCCAATGAGGAGAAGACTCGTCGGCGGAGCTCGAGAGAAGTGGGACGACCTGAGATTCGGCGATGTTCCACATGAAGATGTCGGAGCTCTCGGCGGGGCTCGCGATGAAGGCGATTGCCGTGGAGTCGGCGGTCCACGAAGGCGCGGAATGACTCGACCGGATCCCGTGAGCGATCCGGGTCACGCCCGTCCTGAGATTGAGGATGCGAAGCCCCCTTACGTCGTTTCTCTGCGCCAGGTATGCGATCCACTTCCCGTCCGGCGAGGGGACGGCGCCGCCATCGTCTCCCCGTTCGTTCGTGATTCGATACTCGCGCCTCGAGTCGACTTCGATCACGTAGAGGTCGGTTCCCTCTTTGTCGGGGGTGCGATCGGCTTCGAAGAAGATCCGGCTGCCATCGGGGTCCCATTGGGGATGATCGCCACGAGTCATTTTTTCGTCGGCCGAGCCGTCGAATTCCACCGTTCGTATCCACTTCTCGCCTTCGACGATCGCGTCATACGCGACCAGTCGCGATTTGGGGGACCAGACCGGATGGAAATCCATCTCGTCGTTCGTCGTCAGCATTCGAGCTTGCGGGAGCTGATCGCCCGAGCCCGTCGAAGCGAGCGCGAAAAGAACGATCATCATGACCAGCGGTCTGTTCAAATCAACATCCTCCATCAAGGCGAGCTACCCGGCTTCCCTCGGCACTTCGGCATTCTGACACCAATTTTCAACTTCGGGACGCTCGTCCGCCGGGTGGAAAAGGACAAAGATCGGGTGCTCTATGGGGTGCAGCGCACCCCTGCGCCGCTTTTCGACCCGTTTGAAACCCTCGGATCCTATGAACTGCGGCGCATCCCTGCGCCGCTTTCGGATCAGAGGGGAACGGTGGTAAAGGCGGCTCGGGAGGGCGACGCACTCCATAGAGGACGCGTCATCACCTTCCGCCGCCACTCAAAATCCGATGGTAGACCTCTATGCGCTTCCCTGGGCAACCGGTCGACTGCGCGCGACATGACGGCGCGGGCGTTTGTCGGGGCTCAGGCGTTCGCGTAAGCACGAAGAAAGTCGTCGCGCGTGATGCCCGCCTGCGTGCAGATTGTCCGCAGCGTTGACGCCTTCATCTTCGGATGATTTGGAAGAGTCAGCGGGGTCTTGCTACCGTCGGCATTCTCACGCTCCATGGAGATGTGGGCACCCTCGCGAACGACCTCGAAGCCGAGCTCTCTCAGTGCTCGAAGAATTTTTGTCTTCGGAGCATCGACCGGAAACTTCGCCATCAGATGGCGAGTTCGGCTTCGGCGACAAACGCCTCGAGGAC
Source organism: Acidobacteriota bacterium (assembly GCA_019347945.1). Lineage (NCBI taxonomy): Bacteria > Pseudomonadati > Acidobacteriota > Acidobacteriota bacterium. The sequence goes on from JAHWKK010000006.1 coordinate 146,869, forward strand.
CGGAGAGTCACCCGTATCGAGGACATCTTTGCCGAACGTCTCGACGTGGAATCGGATCGCTGACTTCACGTCCGAGAGCGCTTCGTCGTAGCTATCCCCCTGGCCAACAACCACGCCTTTGAGTCCGACAGGGTAGGCGACATAGCCGTCATCATGCTTTTCGACAATGATCTTGAACTGTGTCATGAAGACGATTGTAAACCGGTGGCCATCGGGATGGATCATTCTTTCTCCCTCTCTTCAGACGGATCCGACGAATGGATCTGAGTCATCTCAAAGGCCAGATCTACCTCGGATCAGCCGAGCTCATCAGATGGGCCTCGCGCACCTGATCGATTCCTGCATCACGACCCTCCGCGCGCACGCACCACCCCTTCCGCCGCCCGAGGTTCTCATCCGATAGCCGTTCTGAATCGCCTCGCCAGGGTCGAGGTGTGCCTAGTCAGGGCATTCTCGACGCCGTATTTAGTCGCCCGGCTGTCGCGATGCCACTTTTCGACCGCTCTCACGAGCAACAAGCGACGATCCTGCACGTAATTCGGCTCTCCCGTGGATCGCCTCGGCCGTCAGGTTCGCGCGACTGAACCGAAAAACGAAGGTGTGGCCCTCTGTACCCCTCTGTACCCTCTGTACCTTCGGCATTCTGACACCAATTTCCCACTCCGGGACGACCGGTTCACTCACGAGCATGGCCCCGCTTCATCCGGACGCCCGGGTGACGTCTCGGCGCTGGTCCGGCGGGTGAAAATGGACAAAGATCGGGTGCTCTATGGAGTGCGGCGCACCCCTCCGCCGCCTTTCGACCCGTTTGAAACCGCCGGATCCTACGAACTGCGGCGCATCCCTGCGCCGCCTTCGCGAGGACTCGACAACCACAATGAGTCGACGCTGCACCCCACGGAAGCACCCGTTGTGCGATCATTGTTCGAGGAGTCAGACATGGAAGGGATTCGCTACGTCACCGACGAAGAGGGGCGTAAGGTCGCCGTTCAGATCGACCTCGATCGCTACGGCGAGTTCTGGGAAGACTTTTTCGATGCTCTGATACTCGAGCAGCGCAAGGGTGAAGAGAGTCTTCCGTTCGAGGAGGTCGAGAAGCGCCTCATCGCTGAGGGCAAGCTCAGCCGTGGCTGAGTACCGGCTGACGATTCGCCGCAGCGCAATCAAGGAGATGGAGAACACTTCCGTCCCACACGATCGACAGAGTGCGCGAGAAAATTCGTTCGCTTGCTACCGAACCGCGACCCTCTGGTTCGACGAAGCTCAAAGGCCATCAGTATGGATGACGAGTCCGTGTCGGAACATATCGCATCCTGTACGAGATCGATGACCAGAAACGTGGTCGACATCGGAGCGATTCGGCATCGAAGTAAAGCCTACGACTGATCCATCCGTGATCGTCCTCGGCAGCTGACGGAGCATCCCTCACCGCAGCGCAAGTCGACCGGCCTCGGAAGCGTCGTCGCCCTTTCAACTGGGGCATCCATGCCCGGACCTGGCTCGTTTCGTTACCTTCGATCGCGAATCCCTGATAGATTCTGCCCGGGGTGAACCGATGAATGAAACCACGTCCCGCGTCGCCATCGTACGAGGTCTGCGAACACCTTTCGCGAAAGCGGGGACCGCCTATTCGAACGTCGATGCTCTCGAGCTCGGCAAGATCGTGGTCTCCGAGCTCGTCCAGCGAAGCGAGATCGATCCCGAGACGATCGACCATCTGGTCTTCGGTACCGTGATCCCTTCGATCAAGGCAGCGAACATCGCCAGGGAGATCGTCCTGGGAACGGGACTCTCCCGCCGGATTCCGGCTCACACCGTCTCACAGGCCTGCGCATCGGGAAATCAGGCGGTCACGAGTGCGGCCGATTCGATCCACCGCGGCTACAACGACATCGTGATCGCCGGCGGTTCCGAATCGCTCTCGACTGTTCCGATCCTCTTCTCGAAAAAGTTCGCCGAGACTCTCGTCGCCGCGTCCCGCCAGAAGAGTCCTCTCGGAAAATTGAAGGCCTTCTCGCGTCTGCGACCGCAACACCTCGCGCCGGACATCCCGGCGATCGCCGAATCGACCACGGGCCTGACGATGGGCCAGTCCGCCGAGGTCATGGCGAAGGAGAACAAGATCTCGCGGGAGGCCCAGGACCGCTTTGCGCTTCAGAGCCATGTCCGAGCGGCCGCCGCCTTCGAGAGCGGGCGGTTCGCCGACGAGGTCATGACCGTGATCGTTCCGGATGACTACAAGACCGTAGTGGAGCGCGACAATCTGATTCGCTCCGACACGACACTCGAGAAGCTCTCCGAGCTGAAGCCCGTATTCGACAAAAAGTATGGAACGCTCACGGCCGGCAATTCGTCTGCGCTCACCGACGGGGCCGCGGCGGTTCTGCTGATGTCGGAGAAGAAGGCGGAGGAGCTCGGTCTGGAGCCGCTCGCATTCGTGAGGAGCTACGCGTATGCAGCGCTCGATCCGTTCGAGCAACTGCTTCAGGGCCCCGCGTTTGCGGTCCCGCAGGCACTCGATCGCGCCGGCCTGAAACTCGACCACATGGACGTGATCGAGATGCACGAGGCGTTTGCTGCCCAGGTACTTTCGAACATTCAGTGGCTCGTCTCCGAGGAATTTGCCGTGAATCGTCTCGGAAGAAACGAGGCGGTGGGAGAGGTCGATCCGGAGAAGATCAACCTGACGGGCGGCTCGATCGCCATCGGTCACCCATTCGCGGCGACCGGGGCCCGGATCGTGACGACCGTGGCGAACGAGCTCAAGCTGCAGAACAAGCGATACGGGCTGGTGTCGGTCTGCGCCGCCGGGGCACAGGGTTCGGCAATCGTGCTGGAGAGGGCTTGATCCGCCATGAGCGCCGCGCCTGAGGAGACAACCGTCGTCCGGGCCGCCTGCCCCCATGACTGTCCCGATACCTGCTCGATGCTGGTCGAAGTGGTCAATGGGCGGGCCGTCCGAGTCAAGGGCGATCCCGACCATCCGATGACCCAGGGCTTTCTCTGCTCGAAGGTCAACCGCTATCCCGAGCGTACCTACCACCGCGACCGTCTTCACCATCCGATGGTTCGCACGGGGGGCAAAGGCGACGGAAAGTTTCGCCAGGTCAGCTGGGACGAGGCGCTCGGGCTCGTCGCCGACCGCCTCGACCGGATCATTCATTCCGATGACGGCCCACAGGCGATCCTCCCCTATTCCTACGCAGGAACGATGGGACTACTGCAGAGCCAGTCGATGGACCGGCGATTCTTCCACATCATCGGCGCGTCCCTCCTCGATCGAACCATCTGCGCCACGGCGGGAACCGAGGCGCTGAACGCGACGTACGGCACCCGGATGGGAACCGATCCGGAAACCATCGATCAGGCGAAACTGATCCTCCTCTGGGGGACGAACACGCTGACGTCCAATCCGCATCTGTGGCCTTGGGTCCGGGCAGCGCGGGACGCGGGAGCCCGCGTCATCACGATCGACCCCATCCGGACAAGGACCGCGGACGCGTCGGATGAGCACATTCAGATTCGACCGGGAACCGACGCAGCGCTGGCGCTCGCCATGATGCACGTGATTTTTCGAGACGGACTGGCAGACTTCGATTACCTCGAGCGAACGACACTCGGATGGGAAAGTCTGCGGGAGCGTGCAATTGCCGAGTACTCCCCCGAGCGGGTCGCGGGCATCTGTCGGATCGACTCGCGGGAGATCGAACGGCTCGCGAACCTCTATGCGACGACCCGTCCTTCGTTCATCCGGCTGAACTACGGGATGCAGCGACACGCAGGCGGTGGCAACGCCGTCCGGGCGATCTCGATCCTTCCCGCGGTCACCGGCGCATGGAACGATATCGGCGGAGGATTCCAGCTCTCGTCGAGCGGGACGTTCCACTTCGACGAAACCGCCCTCGAGCGACCGGACCTCATCCCTCCGGGCACACGAACGATCAACATGTCGACGATCGGAGATGATCTGCTCGGGCGCCCGGATCCACCGATTCGTGCGATCGTCGTCTACAACTCGAACCCCGTTGCCGTCGCGCCCGATCAGTCGAGCGTACGGAAGGGGTTTGCGCGCGATGACCTCTTCGTGGTCGTGCTCGAGCACTTCATGACGGATACCGCGAGGTACGCCGACGTTGTGCTTCCGGCAACGACGCAACTCGAGCACACCGATCTCCACAAGAGCTACGGTCACCTCTACGTCAATTACAGCGCTCAGTCGATCGCCCCGATCGGGGAGGCGCTACCGAACACCGAGATCTTCCGGCGTCTCGCCGCAACGATGAATCTCGATCACCCGGCGCTGCAGGACTCCGACGAAGAGCTGATGCGGCAGGCTCTCGGATCGGGACATCCCACGCTCGAAGGAATCACGCTCGAGAAGCTGAAGGAGTCCGGCAGCCTCAGGCTGAACCTTCCGGCACCGCATCTCCCCTTTCCTGCCGGAACTGTCGTTCCCACGCGTTCGGGGAAGATCGAGATCCGATCGAGCATGCTCGAAGCGCTCGGTCTCGATCCGTTGCCCTCCTGGGTTCCGCCTCACGAGTCGGAGGAGTCCGCCCCCGAGCTTGCGGCGCGTTATCCGCTGACCCTCATCTCGCCTCCGGCTCACACCTTTCTCAACAGCACGTTCGCGAATGTGGAGCCGCTGAAGAAGCTCGCGGGGCGACCGACGCTGCAGATCAACGCGCGTGATGCCGCCGATCGAGGGATTGAACATGGGATGAAGGTGACGGTCAGGAACGACCGCGGAACCTTCATGGCGGAAGCAGAGATCACCGATAGGGTCCGGCCGGGCGTCGTGAGCGCGCCCTCGATCTGGTGGCTCGAGTCGACCGAGGGGAGTGCGAACGCAAACGCAACGACGTCGCAGAAGCTCACCGACATCGGAAGAGCCGCGACGTTTTACGATAATCTGGTCGAGGTGACGCATGCCGAGACCATTCAGGAGAGCTGAGCGCTGACATCCGTCATCACAACGTCGATCGTCGTGACGGTCATCTTCGTCGTGATTCTGATCCTGCTCGATCAGCGCTACGGCATCCTCAGCTCGGACCGCTTCCCTTCCGAGCGAGCGCGATGGACGGCGTACGGCTGGTTCGGGCTGTTTCTGTTCCTCGTGAGCTCCTCGGTGATCGGCGCAGCCGAGGCCGGCGCGACACCGAATCTCGAGTCGATGCAGTTCTGGTCGGTCTTCACGATGCACGTGATCCTGCTGGCGTTTCTTTTCGGCTGGTGGCTACTGGCAGGACGCGAGCCCGTTCGCCAGTACCTGAATCTTCATACGGACGAGCTTCCTCAATCGATCGGGATCGGCATTGCGGCGGGGGTCGGTGGATGGCTTCTGACGATTACGATTGCGCTGATTGCGGGCGTCATCGCGCAGGAAGCGGGTCTACTTCCGGAGGACCTGAAGCCCGCTCCGATGATCATCTACCTGGCGAATCTGACGATCTGGCAAAAGCTCCTGATCGTCTTCAGCGCGATGACTGTCGAGGAGTTTTTCTTCCGGGGATGGCTGCAGAAGCGCTTCGGGCTGATCGTATCGACGGCAATCTTCGCGCTCGCGCATGCCGGATACGGCCAGCCGATGCTGCTGATCGGCATCACAGTGATCTCGCTCGTGATCGGCGCGACTTTTTATCTTACGCGGCGGCTGCTGCCGTGCATCATCGCCCACGGTGTTTTCGATGCGATTCAGATTTTCGTCATCGTCCCGTTCGCATTGAAAGCCACCGGAGCGGGCTGAGAGCCCGGTCTCAGCCGCGATCGGGCCATCCTTCCCTGCCGACGAGAGGGACGAAACGGACGGCCTCGAGCCGCTCCTCACTGAAACCATCCCGCGTTCGTGTGATCCGCACCAGGCTCTGTTCATTGGGGCTCGAACCGATCGGTATGACCATTCGCCCGCCGAGCGTGAGTTGAGCCCTGAGGCTTTCCGGAACCTTCGGTCCGGCAGCCGCCACGATGATCGCATCGAACGGAGCCTTCTCTTCCCACCCCGTCGTCCCGTCTCCATGGCGGATCTCCACATTGTCGTACCCGAGTCTCCGGAGCCGCTCGCGCGCCTCGATCGCGAGCTCTTCATGACGTTCGACGCCGAAGACTTCCTCGACGATCTCGGCGATGACCGCGGCGGCGTAGCCGGAGCCGACGCCGATCTCGAGGACTCGGTCGTCCGGCTTCAACTGAAGGGACTGGACCATGCTCGCCACGATGAACGGCTGCGAGATGGTCTGGCCCGCCGCGATCGGCAGCGGCCGGTCGTCGTGAGCGTACTTTCGAAGCTCCGGCAGGACGAACTCTTCGCGCGGCACGACGCGCATTGCCTCGAGCACCGCCGGATCTCTCACTCCGCGGGCCGCGATCTGCGACTCGACCATCCATTCGCGCGCCTGCTGTGTGTCGCTCATCGTCGAAGCCGTGTCCTGCGGAGATGATACCTCCGCCCGGAAAACAGACCTGCCTGCCTCCAGCTTCGGCATCGATCCTGTATCGCGAAACGAGTGATGATTCGAAGGGCCGCAGTCGCCGGAAGCTTTTATCCGGCCGAACCAGAAGTGCTGGGACGAGACGTCGACCGGATGCTTCGCGAAGCGCGCCCACGGAGAGAGGAGAAACTTCCTCGGGCGCTGATCGTGCCGCATGCCGGCTACGTCTACTCCGGATCGGTGGCGGCAGAGGCCTACCGGCTTCTCGAGTCGCACATCGGCAGAATCAATCGGGTTCTTCTTCTCGGGCCGAGCCACTTCGTCCCCTTCGACGGCCATGCAGTTCCGGCATCGGACGGTTTCATGACGCCTCTCGGGACAGTCGAGCTCGATGCAGAAGGACGAGACCGACTCTCTGAACTGGATCACGTGATCGTATCGGACCTCCCCCACCAGCGGGAGCACAGCCTCGAAGTCCAGCTTCCCTTCCTGCAGCGGATCTTCGAGTCCGTTCCGCTGCTCCTCCCCGTCGCCGTCGGAACCGCACGGGCGGAGCAGACCGCCGAGATCATCCGGTCCGAATGGAACCGCGACGGAACGCTGGTGCTGATCTCGACCGACCTGAGCCATTACCTCCCCTACGACGATGCGCGCCGCGCCGACGCGAGAACGGCCGAAGCGATCCGGAGCTTCGACTTCGAGGCGATCCGGGACCGGGACGCATGCGGTCGATACCCGCTGCGGGGAGCGCTGCTGGCCGCAAAGGAAGACGAGCTGACCATCCATGAGCTCGATCTGAGAAACTCCGGCGATACGGCCGGTCCGCGAAGCGAGGTCGTCGGCTATGGGGCCTGGGTCATCAACTGATGGCGAAAGTCGGAATCATCGGGACGGGATGGGGCACGCGTGTCCAGGTTCCGCGCTTCAGGGAAGCGGGCCTCGATGTTCGTGCCCTTTACGGACGCTCGCCGGAGAAGACTCGCTCCGAGGCCGAAGAGGCCGGCATTCCGGAAGTCCATGAAGACTGGCGCGAGCTTCTCGAATCCGACATCGATGTCGTGACGATCGTCACGCCTCCATTCCAGCACCTCGAAATGGCCTCCGCGGCTCTCGAAGCGGGGCTTCACGTGGTGAGCGAGAAGCCGACGGCGTTGAACGGCGATGAGGCTCGCCAGCTTCTGGAGGTCAGCCGCAGACATCCCGATCGGATCTCTCTGATCGATCATGAGCTTCGCTTTCTTCCCTCCACGCGTCGAGCGCTTGAAATGGTCCCGGATCTCGGGGAGATTCACTGGATCGACTGTACGTACAGCAGTCCGTCGCGCAACGACCCTGAACGCCGGTGGAACTGGTGGTCCGATGAGAGCAAGGGGGGCGGAGTGCTCGGGGCGATCGGTTCTCATCTCATCGATGCGTGCCGCCATCTCGTCGGTGAGGTGAACGGGGTGAGCGCAACGCTGAAGACGTTCATCGAATCGCGCCCGGACGGAAAGGGGCAGCGAAAAGAGGTGACCTCCGACGATTTCGCTTCGTTGACGCTCAGCATCGAGAGGGGCGTCACGGCGGCTCTGACGATGTCGGTCGTCTCAGGCGTCGATGAGCCGACGACGATCACGATTCACGGTCTGGAAGGAGCGCTGCGGCTGATCCAGGACGAGCTCTTCTTCGCGCGCACCGGAGAGGACTGGAAGCAGGTGGAAGTCGAGCGCGTCGGCGAGGGAGCGGGCGATTCTCCCGGCGGGAGCTTCGGAAGCGGGACCTACTGGCTCGGAAAGGCGCTGGCGCGCGCGATCGACGACGGAGACCGATCCGCGCTCGAGCCGGCCGCCACGTTCCACGATGGCCTCGTCCAGCAATTGGTTCTGGATGCGGCGCGTCGATCCTCCCGCAACCAGAGCCGTTTCGAGCGCATCGAGCTGCCGGATCAGAAATAAACGAAGTCTCGGTTCGTTCGATCAGGACGTGTCCCGGACCAGTCAAAATGATCATGATCTGATCGGAGCGCATGTCTCCGCGCGGGGCGGCGTCTGCAACGTCTTCGACCGGGCCGACGAGATCGGCGCGTCCGCCGTCGCGTTCTTCTCGAAGAACAACAATCGCTGGGCCGCGTCGCCGCTTGGCGAGGAAGAGTGCGCGACTTTTCGCGAGAGAAGACGGGCCAGCGGCGCGCCTCTGATGATTCACGCCGCGTATCTGATCAACCTGGCGGCGACCGACGAGGGCATCCTGGAGCGCTCGATCGCCGGCCTCGAGGACGAGCTGCGACGCGCGGCGAAGCTCGGAGCCGAATCGCTCGTCATCCACCCCGGGGCGCACATGGGGGCCGGGGTCACGAAAGGAATCGACCGAATCGCGCGCGCTCTCGACGAGGTGCACCGCCGGCTGCCGGAGCTCGGGACGAAAACTCTTCTCGAGACCTCCGCCGGACAGGGGTCATCGCTCTGCTGCACGTTTGAGGAAATCGGCCGGATTCTCCGGCTGGTGGACGATCCGTCGCGCGTGGGGGTCTGCGTTGACACGTGCCACATATTCGCTGCCGGTTACGATTTCTCGACTCCCGGCGGGTGGTCTGCAATCGTCGACGAGATGGCCGAGCAGATCGGACTCGATCGGGTGGAGGCATTTCATCTCAACGATTCGAAGAGAGAGCTCGGTTCCCGGGTCGACCGGCATGAGCACATCGGCGAGGGGAAGATCGGCCTCGATCCGTTTGGTCAGATTCTCAATGATTCGAGGTTCCGAGAAATACCGAAGGTGATCGAGACACCCAAGACAGTGCCGGTCGAGTCGGATCTGGAGAACCTCCGGAGACTCCGCTCGCTGACTGGGCCGCTGGGCCGCCGACCGCCGCTATAATCGCCTGCATGGCCATCAGGATCGTTTACTGCGACACATGAGCTACTACAAGGACCAAAGCGGCGAGTTTCGCTGCGAGAATCGAAGATGATCTGAGTCATCCGGTGGAGCTTCAGAAGGGCCGCATCGGCCAGTTCGAGGTGTTCGTGAATGGACGTCTGGTGTTGTCCCGGAAGGGCGGTCTGCTCGCGAAGCTGATGAGCAAACCGTGGCCGAGCGACGAGGACGTGATATCGGCCGTGCGCGGTGCGATGCCGCAGGAGGATTGACTCCCTTCAGGACCCTGGGCCGGGCCGCCGTTCAACCGGTCGGGTCAGTAAGGGGGTCTCCGGCCCTTCCACCAACTCCTGATGCTCTGACGTCAGATCCACCGGCACGTCCTGCGTCCGTCTTCGGAGCGCAGCAGAATCGTCACCCAGCTGCCGGCACCGATCACCGGAATGAGGACTTTGACCAGAGCCGGATCCCGCAGAGCCACAATGAAACCGGCCAACACGAAGGTGATCGCCAGTAGCAACGCGCCCCGCGACGGGACCAACGCCTCTCTTTTTCCCGGGCCCGACACCATGTCGGCACCCACAACCGCGAGCGCGAGGAGCAGCGGGGCCGCCATGACCAGCCACCCGGCGTCGGCGGTCAGCACTGCAATGATGGTCGATGCAATGATGCCGCGCCGATAAGCAACGCGGGCACCAGATCGAGCGGTCGTTTTCGTGTCATAGAACCTCCTCTGATCGTTTACGTCCGTTTTTCTACTATGTTTTCCTCAGGCGGCGCCAGCCATGCCCGTAACGATGTGCGCGGGCGAGTCGAACACTACCTCTCCGTCGGGGGTGACGTACTCCGCGAGGACATCCTCCGCCTCGTCGAGGATCCTTTCGATGAGCTCTTCTTCCAGCACGACTCCCATCACGGGGAGCCACCCTCGAAGATCGGCTTCGACCATCGTTCGAATCCCCGGAAAGCGCGCCGTCCCGGTGTGAGTCGCAACGTCAACCGACTCCAGTCCCGAGCTCTCGAACATGGCGAACAGATCGGCCTTGTCGCCGAGCACGAATGGAGCCCGCAATGCGTCAGCTGCCGCCTTGCCCGCAAGACGTTGGAGCAACTCCACCTCCTCCGGATAGGCCTCGGAATTCTCCAGGCTGTCCCAGACGGCCACAGCCAATCTCCCGTCCGGTTTCAGCACGCGACGCATCTCGCGCAAAGCCTGTGAACGATCGGAGAAGAACATGAGGCCGAACTGACTCACCACCGCATCGAACGAGCGGTCACTATAAGGAAGGGACTCGGCTGCCCCCTCCTCCCACTCGATGTGCGGTGCCGCCTCCTTCGCGATCGCGAGCATTCCGCGCCCCGGGTCGATTCCCGCGACAGATCCGGCGTCGCCGACGCGATCCGCCGCCTCTCTGGCCAGGACGCCGGTACCGCACGCCACGTCGAGGACTCGATCACCGCTTTCGACGCCGGCAGCATCGAGCACTCGAGGACACCATTGCCTGAAGAGGGCGGGTACGTGCAGGGCTTCGTATGCTCGCGCCCCCGCGATCTCCGCGTCCAAAGTGGGCTGGTTCATTCGCTCACCTCCTACGGTCGGTCTGACGGCCCGGTCATCCTGTCCGGGCGCGCCCGAGAGTTTATCAAGCACCCAGCAACATGTGAGTTGCACCGCGTCGTCAGATGTGCGCAATCACACGGGACGCGATGTTGTTATCACCAGACAATGCACCGGACTGCACAACCTCTCGATCCTGCGCAACCCTCGGTCGTGAGGACGAAGTACTGGCACGTGCTGGAAGACGAACGGATCCAGTGCGACGTCTGCCCTCGAGCGTGCAAGCTGCGCGAAGGGCAGCGGGGAATGTGTTTCGTCCGGATGCGCGAAGAGGATCAGGTCGTCCTCACCTCGTACGGACGGTCGAGCGGGTTCTGCATCGATCCGATCGAGAAGAAGCCGTTGAATCACTTCCTCCCCGGGACATCGATTCTCTCGTTCGGAACGGCCGGCTGCAATCTCGCCTGCAGCTTCTGTCAGAACTGGGACATGAGCAAGTCGCGGGAGATGGACAGGTTGATGGACTCCGCCACCCCGGAGGACCTCGCAAAAGCGGCGAAGCGCCTCGGATGCAGCAGCATCGCATTCACGTACAACGATCCGGTGATCTTCATGGAGTACGCAATCGACACCGCGCTCGCCTGCCGCGAGGAGGGGATCCGGGCAGTGGCCGTCACCGCCGGGTACATCTGCGACGAGCCGCGCCGGGAGCTCTACAAATACATCGACGCCGCGAACGTCGATCTGAAGGCCTTCACCGAACGGTTCTACAAGGAAATCTGCTCCGCGAGCCTCTCTCACGTTCTCGACACCCTCGTCTATCTGCGTCATGAAACCGATGTATGGTTCGAGATCACGACTCTGCTGATTCCAGGCGAGAACGACAGTCCTCGCGAAATCGAGGAGATGTCGAAGTGGATTTCCGACAATCTCGGGACGACGGTGCCGCTCCACTTCACCGCGTTCCATCCCGACTACAGAATGAAGGACAAGCCGCCGACACCCCCCGCCACGCTGACACGAGCGCGGGAGATCGCTCTCGCGAATGGGCTCGAGTACGTATACACCGGAAACGTGCACGACCCGGCGGGCGGAAGCACCTACTGCAGGAGCTGCGGAGAGATGCTGATCGGTCGCGACTGGTACGAGCTGTCTGCCTGGAACCTCGATCCGACGGGCAGGTGCCTCTCCTGCGGTACCCCCTGCGACGGTGTGTTCGACGGACCTCCCGGGAAGTGGGGGCGCCGACGGCAACCCGTCATGCTGAGCCGCGGAGCGTGAGAACCGACGAGCCGCGGATCGTCCTCTAGCTCGATGCAACCGATGATCGGGCGGCCTCTTCGCTCAGGCGCGCCTCTGCTCTCCTTCCTCCCTCTCGCGAATTGCGAAATAGAAGGTCGCTCCTTTGTCCGGCGCCGCTTCGGCCCAGATGCGCCCACCGTGCCGCTCCATGATGCGACGGACGGTCGAGAGCCCAACGCCCGTACCGTGGAAAGCCGTTTTGGAGTGGAGCCGCTTGAACGGCGTGAAGAGACCGGAAGCTTTGCTCATGTCGAAGCCCGCCCCGTTGTCGCGGACGAATACGACTTTCTCTCCCTCTTCCTCGATCACGCCCACCTCGATCTCCGCCTGATCGGTGCGGCTCGAGTATTTCCACGCGTTACCGAGGAGATTCTCCATGGCGATCTCCATGAGGGACTCATCGGAATAGAGCGTGATTCCAGGCTCGACGTGCCACTCGACTCTCCGCGACGGCTCTCGGGCTTGCAGGCGGCTGAGGATTTCCTCCGACATCTTACTGATGTCCACCTCCGACTTCTCCAGGGCTCCGATCGACGCGCGGCTCAGCTTGAGGTGATCGGTAATCAGCTCGTTCATCCGGTCGGCGCTTTCGATGACCTCGGCGAGCATTTTCCGGCCATCCTCACCGATTTCGTCCCAGAGGTCCATCTTCAGAAGTCCGAGATAACCGATCATTCCGGCCAGCGGGCCCCTCAGATCGTGGGAGACCATGGAGTTGAATGCCTCGAGCGACTCGTTGGCGGTGAGCAGCTCGGCAGTCCGGAGCTGAACTCGCCGTTCGAGCTCGACGTTGAGCTGGAGAAGACGTTCGTCTTTTTCCACCAGCTGGGAGATGGTCTGGTGCAGCGCAACTGAGAGCTGGCCGATCTCGTCGTGCCGATCGGGAAATACCGGGACGCTCTTCTGGAGTCCCGCTTCGACCAGCCGGGCGCCCCTGCTCAGGTCCCGCAGCGGCCGGGTGACGTAATTCGCGGCGAACCAGCCGACCAGGCCGAACAGCAGCGTCAGGGCGATCCCCCAGCCGAAAACGTTGAATCGATGCTCGGATACGGGCGCGAAGGCGATCTCTTCCGGCTGCCGCACCAATACGAGCCAGTCGAACCCGGGAAAATCGATGAACCCGTCAGCGGACGCAAAAGCCGTGAGGAAGCGGCCATCCTCCCAATCGATCAGGGCGTGTCCACCTCCCTCTTCGCGGACGCGCGACCGAATCGTTTCCGGAACTTCAAGGTCGATCATCGAATCGTCCCCGATCACCACCGAGGCGTTCCGGTCGATGATCATGATCTCTACCGAACCGCGATCGTGTCGAGCGCTGACGATCCGTTCCGCGACATCCTCGGCCCAGTCGAGCCGGATGAGAGCGGCGAGGACGCGCCCGCCTTCCACCGGAAGCGAAATGTCGACGTATCTGGCCGGGCGACCGCCACTCGTCCGTTCGGGCAGGAATCCCTTCAGCAGAACCGGCTCGTGAAGGTCGCCGAAATACACCTCCTCGCGCCCCTCCCTGAACCAGGGCCGGTTGCTCGCGTCACGGCCCTCGCTCAACCCCTCGGTTCCGGCGAGCACCTCGCCGTCCGGGTTCACCAGTCCGATCCAGGCGTACATCGGAAAGCTGCTCTTGACTCGCTCGAGCACGTCTCGAACCGCGACCGCAGGAGTCTCTTCATCGACGAGCTCCGGGACCGTGGCGATGATTTTCAAATCACTATACCTGGCGTGAAGATCCTGGTCGAGGCTGTCGGCAATCTCACCGGAAAGCCGGTTCAGCGACTCACCGATGTAGCTCCGGAAGCTGTCGCGAAGCACTTCTCCGGACAACCAGGCTCCGGTCAGAGCCATGATGAAGCCGAGCAGAGTGAAGACCAGCCAGACCTGAGCCCGCAAGCCTCGCCTGGGATTCTGCAGATCGGCAGCGATCTGCTCGATCGGTTCCGCGATCTGCCTGCTCGCTCGCTTCGCCGTCAACTTCATCCGTCAATCATAAGACGGTCCGGCCGCTTTTCCGTTCGCACCGATCGTCCGGGATGCCTACCATCGGTGCCACGCGGGGTGGCCTTCGCGCACGCGGACGAAGGTTCCGCGGCAGGTTGCTGTCGTGGTTCCGTCGACCTCGATCGACGCATCGACCACGATTCGATCCTCCTCCGACTCCGCAATGCTCGATCGGATCGTCAGCTCCTTCATCGGCGTCGGTCGCCGCAACCGCACGTGGAAATCCCCGGTCACGGTCACCGGAGGCTTCGATTCGCCGTCCCTCTGCATGATGTGCCAGGCAGCAGTCCAGTTGCTGTGGCAATCGAGCAGTGCTCCGATGATTCCTCCGTTGATCACGCCGGGAAAGGCCTGGTGATGGTCCTCCGGGGTCCATTGCGCGACGAGCCCTTCCCCCGCGGGAAAGCTTCGGATGCGGAGCCCCTTCGGGTTCGACGGGCCGCAGCCGAAGCAGATGACACCGGGCCCGTACTCTTCCTGAATACTCTTTTCCATGGCCCGATCTTACCCGGATTAATTCATGAGACGTCTACTGCGGAGGCGGAAAGCAGCGTGGCTACAGCGTTGCGCTCGATTCGGCTCCTCGACATACTGCAAGTATGCCTGCGTCGCCGAACTCGTCGCGCGCCTCGTATCCACACCACTTTCCACCTCCTCGCGACGACATCTCATGAATAAACCGGGTTAACCGGTCGAAGCTCCTCGAGCCGGACTCCCGGCTGCGTGTCAGTCAGCCCGGAGAACCCAGACTTCACCGGGCGCGAATGCCGAAAGGCGCTCGACGGCGTCGCGGGCGGATTTCTCATCTTCGAATCGCACGCGCACCCGGTAGAGAGTCGAATCGTCCCGGGGCACCCTGGCCACATATGCCGATGAGAAACCCGCTTCGATAAGTCTCGCGGCGAGAGCCTCGGCGGGAGCCGATTCGGTGGTCGAGAGAATCTGGGCGTCATGAGGGCTTGCCGAGAGCTCTCTGTCCGGTGAAGCGCCGGCGGGTGATGACGTCGGCAGAGTCCGGACGGTCGGGCGGGGAGATTCGTCCTCCACGATCGAGGACGGCTCGTCGACTCTGGTCGCTGGTTCCGCGGACGATGGCGCCGAGTGGTCTTCCTTGGCGCCAGGCTCGATGGGCGAACGGTCGAGCTCTTCGATCGAACTGAGCGGTTGAGCCGTTCGACCGGCCGCGCGTTCTTCGCCCCGGGCGGTTCCGACAATCGCTCCGAATACGAACGAGGCGACGATCGACCCGAGCAGCAGCAGCACCGCCATGAACGCCTGTCCTGCAGTCAGCGAGATCTCGTAATGCGACGAATCAGCATGAATCGGTTCTTCCGCCATCCCAGTCATCTCCCTCCACCCCCGTCTGCCGGAGCCGCTTGCCAGTTCTTGTGATACACCCTTCCGTCCTCGAAGTAAACCGCCGCCGCGCTCCCGTCACTCCTTGGATAGATCCAGACCTGGTAAATTTTTCCGCTTCTCACCACCTGGCGCATCCAGTCGACCCTCGGGTAACCGAGCCGTTCGACGACCTCGGACTCCCTCATGCCCGCCGTAACGGAGTTGAACGCCGAAGGTTGCGCAAAGGCCCTTTCCCATGCCCGCTCGATTCTGTCGATCAACGCGGGATTGCCGGGATCGAGCTCGAGACCGCTCAAGTAGACCTCGATGGCACGATCGTACCGCGCGAGGAGGTTCGCGTAGCCATCGCCGAGAAGAAGCTTTTCTCTCACCCAGATCGCCGCGGCACGGGGGTCTCCAGTGGTCCGGTAATAATTCTCGAGCGCGCTCATGAACGGGATCCACACCGGTTCGAGCTGGCGTTGCAGGCTGACTGCCGAGGCGATGCGATCGCGTCTGGATCCGCTGTCGGTCTGGAATGCGTTCCGCGTCGCTTCGATACGCGAGTACGTCTGGGTCAGCTCCAACCACTCGGCGTCTTCCGGAGTCCGAACGGCTGATGAACAGGCCGGCAGGACGATCAGGCAGAAGAGAGTGAGGGCATACCGTTTCATGTTTTCAGCAGCGGCGCCACCACGCGATCGATCTCGCCCTGGAGCCTGGAGCCGAACTCCTGTCTGGTTTCGACGATCCATCCGTAGAGAAGCTGGTTCAGGACGTCATTTGCGGTTTCCCGACGGTTCTCGAGGCCCGACGCGACGAGGTTGTTGTACAGCTGATCGAAGTCGACCCTCGCCTCGTTGGTCATCGAGATCCCGCTGACGAACGGCATCCGGTCCGGTGCGAGGTGGCGCACCACACGGTCGACGAAATCCCACGTGTAATCGCCGATCTCGCGAAATACGATCTGAAAGAGCACCTGATAGATCGAGTTGTATTTTTCGACGAGGGCTTCAAGCTCGAACTCTTCTTCGTTGAGCCGCCGTTTCTCGCTGAGAGCTCCGGCTGCACTCTCGGTGATCAGACCTCCAGTGAAGAGCGCCCAGACCGTGCGGCAGGTCTCGAAATTCGACATGTAACTGCGCTGGCAGAGCTCATCGACGGTCAGCGGCTCGACGAGCATGGAGTAGATGTGGCTCTCCTTTTCAGTTACGTCGAGGGTGAACAGCTTCATGTCCGCGCGATCCGCCTGGGTCAGCCGGCCTCTGATTCTCTGGACGCCTCGATCGATCAGACTCCACATCTCAATGCCTTCGACGGCGTCGAGAACGAGACGCAGCGTATCGGCGCGATTGCGGATGATCTCGGGCGGCATCTCGGTGACGAAGTCGATCGAGTAGCGTCCGTTGCGAAAGGCGACTGCATCCTTGACGATCATCGTGGTCCGGCGCTGTTGTGCGAACATCAGCTCATCCCTGTTCATGAACTCGAGCTCGGTCAGCACGACCGACATCGACTTGCTCGGCGACATCTCTTCGGATGCTTTGCGAAACTGCTGAAGCGAAAGTTCTCCTCCTCGCAGAAGAACGGCTGCAAGGCTCAGATCGGGGTCGGAGCTGGCCGCGTAGACGATGTCGCCATCCTCGAAAAAGATCGTGTCATGGCGTTCGCCGCTCTCGAGCGACATCATCGCTGTCTCCGAGCTCGTGAGGAGGGATCGCATCAGGTCCGGGACGGTCGTTTCGTCCAGAGCTCCCTGAATCCCGAGGCCTTCGCTCATTACTCCATGGCTGCGACGCCGATTCCGTTCTTCGAAGCCGCCTTGACACGATACATCGCGTCATCGGCGCGGCGGAGCAGTTCCTCCTTTGTTCTCCCGTGCTGTGGAAACGACGCGATACCGAAACTTGCGGTCATCGAGACTTCGATCCCGTCACCCACTTTCAGCGGCTCTGCTGCGATCGCATTCCTCACACGCTCGGCCACGGCCTGCGCGGCGTCCTCGTCGGTCTGCGGCAGAATGATGCAGAACTCGTCCCCTCCGAATCGAACGACGCGGTCGATTCCCCGGACCGCCGAGAGAATCCGCTTCGCCACCTCCTGCAGGGTTCTCGAACCACTCATGTGACCGTGCCGGTCGTTGACTCCCTTGAGGTTGTCGAGATCGAGAAAGATGATGCTGAAGATCGTGCCGTACCGGGTACCTCGCTGAAGCTCCTGCGAAAGATACGTCTCGAGAAATCGCCTGTTGAACGCCCGCGTCAGATCGTCCTTCAGAGCGAGCTCGTTGCTTCGAGTCATGTGATAGGCACTCGACAGAATCAGAGTAACGATCCCGATCCATCGAGCCACCCGGTCTGCTCTGGCCGGAGAAACGTCAGCTCCCCCCGTCCATACCGCGAAGACACCGATCGGATCCTCGTCGCTCCGAAGCGGAACGACCAGCACCGTACGATCCTCCGAGAGCGACCAGTCCGCTTTCCCCTCGAGCGCTGCTTCGAGCGCCTCTACCGGAACGCCGGGAAGAAGCGATCCGTCGCTCTCATCACCGCCGTCATTCGACCAGACCGGGACGTACCGCTCCTCACTGGCGTCATAGATGAGCAGTCGGCCCCGGTCGAGTCCCAGAATCTCGAGCGAGATCGTTCCCACCTCGCGGAAGATGTCCTCGAGATCGGCGATCGACATCAGCCGTTCGACATCGTTCAACATCTCGGCCCTCAGGCTGAGCTCGCGGTTCCGGGTGTTCGCCTCTCCGAGGCACCAGAGAGTTTCCACCCAGGACGAGGGTGAGGCCCTGAACGAGCTGTCGGTGACCACG
Source organism: Acidobacteriota bacterium (assembly GCA_019347945.1). NCBI lineage: Bacteria > Pseudomonadati > Acidobacteriota > Acidobacteriota bacterium. The sequence continues at coordinate 165,164 of JAHWKK010000006.1, forward strand.
AGCTTGCCGGCGCTCGAGCTTCCTTCGCCCAATACGAGCAGAGCTCGAAGACTCGACACGAACGAGGGCGTTCGACCCGGCCCGATCATCCCGATCAGTTCATTGCCGGTAGCATCGTCCTCTCCGACGAAGGAAAACCCCTCACAGACCCCGGCGATCTCATCGATCGTGTCAACGAGCTCCTCCGCGAAGACTACCTTTCTCGGCACACTCATCCCTGCACTCATTCTAACCCGATCATCCCGTCCGGATGTTGAAGGAACCCCGGGCCGATCGGGCGGGGTAAGATCGCGAAGTGAGAGTTCTCGCGATCACCGACGCTGCTCGCTGGCCTTTCGATGCGCGGCTCGCTCGCCTCGACGGTCTCCAGGGATCTCCCGACTGGTCGGTGTCCGAGCATAGCGAAATGACGGCGCCGATTTCCCCCGGCTTTGATGTGATCATCGGCTACGGTTCGCGCGCGGTGGCAGGAAACGTCCCGAGGATGACGACGCGACCGCCGGAACCGGGCCCTTCGGGATGGTGGAGTCGGCTCCGAGGCCGCGGGGCACCCGAGGCGCTTCTCCTGACTGAGGGGCTCCCGCGGGCAAGATCCGGGCAAACCTTCGTTCTCCCGGAGGCGGTCGAGCCCGCGTTCTTCGAGTCATCGCGGCCGCCGGCTGGTGATTCGCTTCGGGTGGGCTGGAAAACCCGTCCGGCGCTCAATGAGCTGGTCTCGGGCCTCGCGAATCGGATTCAGCGCTTTCGGGACGATGTCGAGCTGGTCGCGCTGACCTCCCCGACTCCGGAAGAATTCGCCACCCTTGGCGTGTGGATCGATCCCGCAGTCGAGCCCGACGACTTCGATGGTCGCACTGCCGACGCGCTGGTTTTCGGACTCCCGGTCGTCGCGTCACGGACACCGATCAACGCCGTGCGGCTCGAGAATGGACGGAGCGGAACGCTCGTCCCTGCGGGAGATCCGAACGAGATGGTCCATGCGATCCTGAACGCCCTTTTCAAGCCCGAGCTCGTCCGATCGCGGCTCGAAGCAGCGATCCTCTCGAGGGACCGTTTCAGGCCCGAACATCGATTCCAGTTTCTTTCGTATGCTCTGGAAGCCGTGATCTCATGAACATCCTCACATCCCTTCCGTTCCGAGCCGCGACCATCGTTACCGCTGCTGAGGCAGCGAGCCGGAAGCTCGAGGTCGACGGCTGGCTCGTCGGGGGTACCGTCCGGGATCTGTTTCTCGAGCGAGCTCACGGGGTCGTCATCGATGCTCCGCTCGACCTCGATCTCGCTTTCACGGGACGCGTCGACGAGATCGCGAAACTGCTCGCCGACGAGCTTCACGGGGCGATCACACACCATCCGAACTTTCTGACGGCCACGGTGCACCTCGAAGACACGGCGGTCGATCTCACCACCACTCGTAGCGAGACCTATCCCCGGCCAGGAGCTCTTCCCGCCGTGTCGAAGTCAGGAATCGAGGCGGATCTCGCGCGGCGGGACTTCACGATCAACGCAATTGCCGCCAATCTCCGAACCGGTACGGTGATCGATCCCAGCGAAGGGCGTGAGGACGTCCGGGCGCGGGTGGTCCGAATCCTTCATCCGGCGAGTTTCCGTGACGATCCGACCCGGATCGACAGAGCGGCGCGTTTTGCGGCGCGGCTGGGCTTCGAGATCGAGCCGGAGACGCTCGAGCTCGCAAAAAAGGTCACACGACGCGGCGGTCGGGCAGATGTGAGCAGCCATCGGCTCTGGGCCGAGTTTCAACTGATCCTCCAGGAGAATGCGGCGGACCGTGCTCTCGAACTGATGGCGTCGATCGGTGCGTTGAGCGAACCGTGGGGAATCGCGGGCGAGCTGCCTCAGCCCATCGCCGGCGCGATCGCCCGCTCGATGGACCTGGAGATCCGCCGCGAATCCCGCGAGGCGGTCGTGGCCGGTCTCCTTGCAGGCGCCGGCGATTACCACGGCCTGGGAGGGCTTCCGTTGCCAGCGGCCAGGCGGGACCTCCTCTCGCGGATCGCCCGGGAGGCTCCCTCCGTCCGCGACTCCCTCCGCCACGCGAGCAGAGAGCAGAGTCTCAGGCTCGCGATCGAGCTTCCGGAAGAGCTTTTCACCGCGGCGGCGCTGCTCGGGGAGGACTCTGAGCGGCTGCTCGCCGAGGCGGCTCATGCTCGATCGGTCACTCTCCCGTTCACAGGCGCGGAGATCAGTGACCAGCCCGGGCCGCACATCGGGAAGGCGCTTCTGGATACCCGTGTGGCGGTGGCCTCGGGAAAGATCACGGTCGAGGAGGCGGAAGTGTTTGCCAGAAACGCGGCCGTGCGCTACCTTAGTTCTCAGTGAAGGGTGGGTTTGCAGTCATTGGCCTGATCGCCGCGGTTGCAGCGTCCGTCGCACACGGACAATCGCAAACCGAAGAGGAGATGCTTCCGGAGCTGGTGGGGGCCGAGCGGGTCAGGAGCTCGCCTGCAACCGAAAGCGGATCGCTCCCCTCCCCCTATCTCGACTACATCTCCCGCTCTCCCGGCGGCGTGCAGCATCTCGCCATGTTCCGTAACGGTCTGGTCGTGCTCTCGCTGACTCGCGGCAATCTGCAGTCGCGGAAGATGGTGATGTTTCCAGCCGAGGCGATCACGGAGTACGAAACGGTCCTGTCGACCAGCCGCCTGAAGGAAGCGCCTCGTATCCCCGGCCGCGGTACAGCGTCCAACCTTCGCGAGACGATACGCATCTACGATGCGGAAGGGACCGCGGTTGAACGGACTTACGATCCCTCCGTCATGCTCCCCGCCGACTTCGAGCGCCAGCGCGACCTTCTTCGCGAGCTCGTTCAGATCATCTGGCAGGATCGCGATCTCTCGAGTCCCTTTGCGGAGTATGCACCGGCAGCCGGTGACTTGCTGCTGGATCACGACCTCAACGTCTGGACCGTTCTGAGATACCACCAGGACTCCGGAATGATCGAGCTGGAAGACGAGCGACGGCTCACCCGCGCATTTCTCACGCTCGATCAACTCGACGAAGCTTTCGCCGGTCGTTACTCGACCGTCGCTGAGTGAAAGGGGTTCGGATCACGGGAGGCGAGCTGCGAGGGCGCAGGCTCAGGGCCGCGCGGAGTGGAACGAGGCCGACAACCGCCCGTGCGCGAGAAGCCTTTTTCAACATCGTCGGCGAGCGGATCTCCTCCGGAGGATCTTTTCTCGATCTCTTCGCCGGAACCGGCGTGATGTCGTTCGAGGCGGTGTCGCGGGGTGCTTCCCGCGTCGTGGCGGTCGAACGCGACCGTGCCGCTGCCCGCCAGCTGGAGGCGACGGCGGCGGAATGGGAGAGCCCGATCGAGGTCCTGAGGGAAGACGTCTACAAAGTCCTTCTCAGAGATCACGCTGGCTGGGACGTCGTCTATGCCGATCCCCCCTGGGACTTCGATCGATGGGGCCGGCTTCTCGAGCGCCTGGGAGCATTCAGCGGAATCGACGGTTCGACCATCGTCGCCGTCGAGCATCCATCCCGCAATGCTCTCGAGAGCGAGCGAGGTGGTCTCCGCCTCAGCCGATCGGCGAGCTGGGGAGACACCGCCATCTCATTTTACGAACGGACCCCGAAGAATGATTGATCAAACGCGGAATTTTGAGTCGATTTCCCAATTTGACCGAAGCGACCGAGATGCGCTCATTCAGGCTCTCGCGAGGAGCCGATGAGCCCAACCGTCAACGACACCACCGCATCCGTCCTGTTCGGCACCAACGACGACAACGTTCGAGCGATCGAGCGCGCGTTCGACGTTCGCATCAACATGCGAAACGGCGAGGTCCAGGTCGCCGGAGAGCCGGAGAAGGTATCCGTGGTCGAGCGCCTGATCGATCACCTTCAGATTCTCGAGCAACGGGGAATTTCGATCCGCCCGTCATCGATTCGGACCGCGATCCGCGTCCTGTCCGAAGACCCGGAGGCGGATGTCGTGGCATTTCTCGCGGGGGACGCCCTTTCGCCCGAAGTCTCGAGAATCGTCAAGCCGAGAACGGTAATGCAGCGCAGGTATCTCGAGGCGATCGAGAAGATGGACATGACCTTCTCGATCGGTCCTGCAGGCACGGGCAAGACCTTCCTCGCCGTCGCGGTCGCCGCCGCTCAGCTCAGCGAGAAGAAGGTCCGACGGATCATCCTCTGCCGGCCCGCCGTCGAGGCGGGGGAAAAACTCGGCTTTCTTCCGGGCGATCTCGCCGAGAAGATCAACCCGTATCTCCGTCCGCTCTACGACTCCCTCTACGACATCCTCGGGTTCGAGAGGGTCGGCAAGCTCATCGAGAAGAACGTCATCGAGGTCGCTCCTCTCGCATTCATGCGCGGGCGGACTCTCAGCGATGCATTCATCATTCTCGATGAAGCTCAGAACACCACGACCGAGCAGATGAAGATGTTTCTGACGCGAATGGGCTTCGGCTCCAAAGTCGTCGTCACCGGCGACATCACACAGATCGATCTTCCTGATGGTCGCAGAAGCGGACTCCGCGAGGCCTGGGCCACGCTCGAAGGTGTCGACGGGATCGAGTTCATCCATTTCACGCCGAAGGACGTCGTCAGGCATCCCCTCGTCGGACGAATCGTCCACGCCTACGATCTGAGGGAAGCGAGACGGAACACCCCGGACAATGCGGGTTGACGTCGTGGGCCGTTCGGTTCCCGGATTTCCCCGCCGCGAGATCCGCAAGTTCGTCAACCGTTGCTACAAGGCCCTCATCGAGCTCGGTGTCACGCCGGACGACCGACATACCGACGTGACCGTCTCGCTCCTGGGAGATTCCGTGATGGCCGAGCTCAATCATCGCTGGAGAGGCCGCGAGGGCTCGACCGACATCCTGACTTTTCCGTCCGACGAGGTCTCACCCGATGGTGCGCTCCGTCCGCTGGGCGATCTCGCGATCAGCCTGCCTCGCGCGCGGCGCCAGGCCGCCGATGAGAAGCATTCCCTTGCCACCGAGATCCGCTACCTTCTTCTTCACGGCATGATTCACGCCCTCGGATACGATCACGAAACCGACGATGGAGAAATGAGCTCACTCGAACTGGAAGCGCGTCGTCTCGTCGAGCTCTGAGAGCTCGAGGTTCGACGCTTGCGACTGAAGAAGGATGAGATCGCATAAAACCGAAGCGATCGTTCTGACGACGTGGCCCCAGAAGGAGCGCGACAAGCTGGTCGCTCTCCTCTCGAGAGAAAGGGGGCTGATGCGTGGCTGGGCGTATGGCGTGCGAGGCGCGAAGACGCGGTTCGGAGCATCGCTGGAGCCGCTGAGCCGCATCGTTCTGAATTATCGCGAGCGAGACGACGACGAGATCGTCCGGATCGAGTCTGCGGAGCTGGTCAGGTCGATGTTCGACGTTCAGCGCGACCTCAGGTCCAGCATCGCGCTCTCCTACGTCTCGGAAATGGTCATGACCTTCGCGCAGCCACAGGAGAACGGTGAGCTGTATTTCCGCATGCTCGACAGCATCTGTGAAGTGATGGCTCATGGAGCCGACCCGGTCAGAGTCGTGGCGTGGGCGGAGCTCTGGGTCACGAAGATCGGAGGCCTCTTTCCTTCGCTGAAGTCGTGCGCGGGCTGCGGCCGGCCACTCGTCCCTCCCCTTCGTTTCTCCGAGCCGGATGCCGGATTCGTCTGCCCTGAGTGCGCCGGCGTCCGGATGGCCACGATGCCGAACGCGGTCGCGAACGTCCTGTCGTCGATCTCTTCGATGTCGGTCGAGGCGTTTGCGGCGAACGAGATCCCGTCGCTCGATCTGTTCGACGCCCGGATGTTCATCGTCGACCTGCGTCGGCACTTCCTCGGGCACGAGCTGAAGTCGTGGGAAGCGTTGCAGTCGGCGCTGTGAGGAGGATATGAGGATATGAGGATGTGAGGATATGAGGGAGGGATTGTGGAACTGACCCGGGGGGATCAAAGAACCTGTCATCCTGTGAGTTAGAAACTGCGTATCAGGTCTTCGCCCTCGGAGCTGGAAAGACAGCTTTACGCGGCTAAAGACTGGAGCTCGGCGCAGGATCGATACGCTCGCGAGCCTCGGGACGCGATCGCGTTGCCGACTGCTCGCTTTTCTCCCTCGGAAAGGAAATTTCGTGACATCTTTCCGTGAGTCGTAGAAAGCTTGTGAGCCCGAAAATACGCGAGGAATCGACCTGACCCCCATTTTCGTCGCAAAAAAAGCCCCGGCGAGTCGCCGGGGCTTTTCGAATCTTCACAGCGGACGAAAACTTCAGAACCGGAATCCTACGGAGAACCTGTAGGTCAGCGGAAGCTGGTAGGCGCTGTCGTCATCCGCGAGACCGAAGTTCGGGTGCTTGACGTAGTGCACTCCTTCGACCGGCTTTTCGGTCATCGGATTGAATCGGGCGCAGCGAGATCCGTCCGCCTGACGGCACGCGGAGTTCCGGCTCGTGAAGACGGTGGTCCGAAGGCCGTCCGGGTCGTTGATGGCATCTTCGTCGAAGACATTCAACACATCTCCCTGCAGGAAGATCTCGAACCGTCCGATCGGGAGTCCATAGTTGACGGCGATGTCGGTCCTGGTCACGTCGTCGGTCCGGTATTCGCGCCCACCCTCGAAGAAGTAGGTCCCTGAAGTGGGCGGATCGATGTACCCGGGGTTCTCGATCCCACGGAGATCAATCGTGCCGGCTGCGAAGTACGGATACCCGCTGTGATACCGCTCCAGCAGCGACAAGTTGAAGTTTCCGATCGGGGTCGGCAGATCATAGGTGACCCAGATGCTGGCGCGGTGCTCGACGTCGCTCTCCATCGGCCTGACCGGGTTGTTCCATGAGCGATCGAGATACTCGGGAAAATGATCGATCGCGGCGATCGCATCCGTGGCGCTGTTCGACGATTCGCTATCCGCGTTGCCGCGCAGCTCCGACCAGGTGTAGTTGCCACCCACGTTTATCCGCCGGAGGAGACGGTAACCAGCCTGGAGCATAACGGCGTCGTAGGTCCGTTCGAGACCCGAGTCCCTGTTTCCGATCAGCTCGATGTCAAACTCGTTCCCCAGAGCATCGGATACCTTTCCAGTCGAGAGATTCGTCGAAGCGGTGTAGAAGTCTTCGAACTCTCGATTGATGTAATCGACACGGACGAAGCCGAGACTACCGACTCTCGCGCCGTATCCGATCGACCATTCCTTCGCTGTCGGGGAGCGAAGCTCTCCGTCGAGCTGGCTGCTGACACCCGGAACTCTGAAGCTTCTCGGGTGCTGGCAGTTCTGGAGCATCGCATCATAATCGTTCTGCGCGACCCCTCCACAGCTCTCATTGAAGAACCAGTCGAACACCATCGCCAGGACCACATCGGTCGTCAGCAGCTGGTCATCCGGCACGTCCGGACCATTGATCTCCGGCCCGCGGTAGAACCACTGGAACGCGGCCGGGGATCCGGCACTGGAGGTCGAATCGTTCTGGCCGTTGTCGATCTCGGCCACGTATTCACCATAGCCGAGGATCACTCGATGCCGCCCGTCACCACCGAGATCCCAGGTCGTTGAAAGACGGGGACTGAACGAGCTGTCGTCGGAGGTCTTTTTCCCGGCCTGATCGACGGTGTCGTTTGCATCGTAGCGTGCACCGATGTTGAAGCTCCAGCGATCACTGAGATCCCACCGGTCATTGATGAAGAATGACTTGACGGTCGTGTCCGACCGGAGGCTGCGGTTCAGCACCGGCCAGACCTGAAGAAAGGACTGATCCGGGTCGACATGGATGAAGGTGTCGGGTCCTCCGTTTGGATGACGGAAGTTGCCCCACAGGCGCCAGCCGCTGCCACCCTGCTCGTTGTTCTCCTCGCGAAGTTCTGCAAAGTCCTCGTATCCGGCTATGAGATTATGGGTGCCGTAGTCGGAGGTCGAAAGGAAGTACGTGCCCTTGAGCTGCATGTATTCATTGTCTCTGGTCTTGTCTGCACAGATCCCGCAGAAGGTCGGAGACCAGGCGCGCCGAAAGCCCGAAAAACTGCGAAGGATCGTTCCCTCGATCAGATCGGTTGTGTTTGCGCCGCTTCCAACGAACGCGAACTCGCGCTCGCTCCAGAGGAACTCGACCAGGAGGTTGTCGGCGAAGATGCCGCTGTAGCTCGCGGAAATGAGCGACTCCGGAAGATCGCGATCGTCGAGACTTCTGAGATCTGTGATGGAGCCGAAGGAATTGTTCCCCTGGAACCGCTCTCGATCCAGATAGGAGCCGATGATCGAATGATCCGCCGCCAGTTGAGCCGTCAGCTTGGCTTCGATCCTGTCCTCTTCCTGGGTCGTCGTGAATGGAATGTTCGTATCACGGGTATTGCGCGACCCACTGGTCTCGGCCATGCGGCCCGCGCCGAAGAACCACAGCCTGTCTCTCAGAACGAAGCCGCCCAGCGTTCCTTCGTAGACTTCGTTGATCTCGTCCAGGTGGTCGGCTTCTCCGGGGAACGGAGTCTTCTTCGTCCAATCGTCATTCGTGAACGAATCGCGCAGCGAGCCGGAAAACTGATTTCCACCCGACTTCGTGATCGTGTTGACGACCCCCCCGACGAAACGGCCGTACTCGGCGGAGATGTTTCCCGTCAGGACGGTGGTCTCGGCAATCGCGTCCTCGATGTAGACCGAGTGCGGCTGCCCTCGAATCGTGTCGTTTACGACCGCGCCATTCACTAGGTAGAGATTCTCGTACGACGGCGCTCCTGAGATGATCAACTGATCGTTCGGTCCCTCGCTGGAGACACCAGGAGCGAGCAGAGCGGCCGATGTGATCGTGCGATTGACCGGCAGGTTATCGAGCGTCTTCGCATCCATGTTGTGAGATACGGCGCTGGTCTCGATCACCGTCGGAGCTGCCGCCGTCACCGTGATCGCCTCCGCAAGCGCGGCAACGCTCATCGCAACATCCGCTCTCGATGTCTGCGCCAGGTTCACCTGAACCACCCGCTGGACCGTCGCGAGACCGGCCAGCTCGTAGGTGATCGTGTAACTTCCAGGTGGCAGGGCTGGAAAGTTGAAGGCGCCGTTCTCATTCGTCACTGCCGTCTTGACGCCCTGAAGCGCCGGGGAGGATAGCGTGACGGTCACACCCGGAAGAGCAGCCCCTTCACTCGTCACGAACCCTGTGAGGGTCCCCGTGGTCTGTTGCGCCACGAGGTTCGTGGCGGCCAGTAGTACTGCAACGATGCACAACACAACTTTACTGCGCATTGAAATACCTCCGTATGGTTGACCTGAGCTGCCGAAACGACCCGTAGGAAATCGATCCCTTGCAGCGCTCCTCCTCGGTCGAAACTTCCGACCTGTGACTGAAGTATACCCGTGCCCGGCTTCACCTTGTACCGAGGCACCGACTAGCGGAATTCATCAGCAGGGACCAGACCAGGAGGACACCTGGGCCAAGCCACTGAGAAATTGGAGATTCCGAAGAGATCTATCCAGGCGAATCCAAATTCCCGAAGATCTACGCGATCGGCGAGTGCGCCCTGTACGCAGGGCGCATCTTCGGCCTCGTCTCGCCGGGATACCAGATGGCCCGAGTGGCCGCCGACCGCGTCCTCGGAGGCGAGGCCGCCTTCACCGGCGCCTCGTTCTGGGGTCCGTTCGTCGAGCGCGCGCACGCCGCCGACATCACTCGTCTCAGCGACTGGCTGAGCGACACCGGGCGGATCGTCGCCGAGCAGTTCGCTCGGCGCGGGCCGCGCTCGACTCGACCCGCCGAGACGCCGCTCTCAACCTCGCCGATGGACGCCTTCATCCATCCCGTCCGCGACTCAATCCGCGCGCGCGCCTACGGCCTGAAGAACCGCGAGCGCACCAACAGGACGCTGATGCTCATGCAGCTGCACGCCAACCGCCAGGACGACGAGCGTGCCTACGTCAAGCACATCCGCGATTGGCTTGAGGCAAACCAGG